>CAILBF010000061.1 GCA_903832395.1 uncultured Actinomycetes bacterium
TGCCTGGCAGGATTGGGCTAAAGCACGTGGTGCTAAAGGTCTTGCCTACATTCTGATAAACGATGACGGCACTTTGGGTGGACCTGTTGCAAAAAATTTGAGCGAGAGTGAGTGCGCAGGAATTGCCGCATCAACTGGCGCTACAGCTGGGGATGCAATCTTCTTCGCTGCTGGCGAGCGGATGGCGTCATTGAATTTACTAGGCGCAGTTCGTCTTGAAATTGGAAAGCGCTGCGGACTAATTCCCGACGGCAAGTGGGAGTTCTTATGGGTCCTCGATGCGCCAATGTTTGAGCCAACTGATAACGGCGGCTGGACTGCAGTCCACCACCCATTTACTGGACCCAAGCCTGAATTTGCTTCAACTTTTTCTAGTGATCCGGCCAACGCTTTGGCCTATGCCTATGACATTGTTTTGAATGGAACTGAACTTGGCGGAGGGTCAATCCGTATCCATGATCAGAAGATGCAGAAAGAAGTCTTCCGCGTCATTGGTTTAAGTGATGAGGAAGCAGCCTCCAAGTTTGGATTTTTATTGGAGGCCTTTAATTACGGTCCACCACCACATGGCGGAATCGCCCTTGGCCTGGACCGAGTGTGCGCACTATTGACGGGCTCGGATTCGATTCGCGAAGTTATTGCCTTCCCGAAGACGGCAAGTGGCGGAGATCCCTTAACGGGAGCCCCCACCCCAATTACTTCGGCACAACGCAAAGAGAGCGGAATCGATGGCGCACCTAAAGCAGCGCCTCGGGTAGACTAGAACTATGGGACCAGGCGGAATTGCAACAATTATTGCAGCGTGCGGGCTGTTTATCATCGCAGTTGCAATTAGTTATGTTGTCGTTCGTGTAGGTCGTTTCATCGATGAAGCTAAATTATCGTTGAAGTCATTGACCGATGAAACCGCACCTCTCATCGAAGAGGTTCATACGACGGTGACACTTGTCAATGGCCCACTCCAAAGCATTAATCGCATCACTAAAAATGCCGAAGATTTGTCGGATAAAGTTAACGAAGCAACAAGTACATTTTTAAACAAGAAAGGCTCTGCGGTCAAAATTGCGGGCGCGCTATTATCGGCGGCTTCAATGAGTAAAGCCCGCTCGAAGAAGAAGGCTGAGTGATCTCGGTACGTGGAATCCGCCGAGATCCGTGCGCGCTGGCTGCGCTTCTTTGAATCAGATAACCGCCAAGGTCTAACTCACACAGTCGTCCCATCGGCCTCCTTAATCGCCGATGATCCAAACCTTCTGCTCGTTAACGCGGGAATGGTTCCCTTTAAACCATATTTTCTGGGCGAAGTAACGCCACCATTTAAGCGTGCAACTTCAGTGCAGAAGTGCGTTCGAACCCTGGATATCGACGAAGTTGGTAAGACAACTCGTCACGCATCTTTTTTTCAAATGTGCGGAAACTTTTCTTTTGGAGATTACTTCAAAGAGGGCGCAATTTCGTTGGCGTGGGAGTTATTAACGCGCGCTTCTAATGATGGTGGATATGGTTTCGCACCTGAAAAACTGTGGGTCACTGTTTTCCTTGATGATGATGAGGCCGCAGATATCTGGCATAAGAAAATTGGTGTACCTAAAGAGCGCATTCAACGTATGGGAATGGCCGATAACTTTTGGTCAATGGGAGTTCCCGGACCCTGTGGGCCGTGTTCTGAGATTTATTATGATCGTGGACCAGCTTATGGAAAAGATGGCGGACCGATCGCCGATGAAAACCGTTACATGGAGGTTTGGAACCTAGTCTTCATGCAAAATGAACGCGGCGTGGGTAGTGGCAAAGATGATTTCCCAATTTTGGGCGAGTTACCCGCAAAAAGCATTGACACGGGACTTGGTCTAGAGCGCATGGCCGCACTCTTGCAAGGCGTTGAAAATATCTATGAAATCGATACAACGATGCAGATTTTAAAGAAAGCATCCGAGCTAACAGGCGTCACTTATGGCTCCTCAGAGAAGTCCGATATCTCACTGCGCGTTATTGCAGATCATGCCCGCACATCGGCGATGCTGATCGGTGATGGAGTAACTCCCGGTAATGAGGGTCGCGGTTATGTTCTGCGACGCATGATGCGCCGCACTATTCGCAACATGCGCCTGCTGGGATCGATGGATCCAATAATGTCAGAACTTACGGTTGCAGCAATTGGCGCAATGGGCCCGCAATATCCTGAATTAGTAAGTGATAAGAAACGTATTCTCTCTGTGAGCGTCTCTGAAGAAGAGAGCTTCTTGCAGACGCTTAAAAGTGGCACAACAATATTTGATGTTGCAAGTGCTGGCCTTAAAAAGAGTAAGAGCTCAGTTCTTCCTGGAGCCGATGCCTTTAAACTCCACGATACATACGGTTTTCCGTTCGACTTAACCCTTGAAATGGCGCGAGAAGAGGGCCTTGAAGTCGACGAAGAGGGTTTTAGACGCTTAATGAAGGAGCAAAAGGATCGCGCTAAGGCCGATTCGCGCGCGAAAAAGAGTGGCCATACCGATGTGAGCGAGTATCGAAAGATTGCCGATAAAAGCGGCAAGAGTGAATTTTGCGGATATACATCGGTAACAAGTGAGGCAACGATCACTGGAATTTTGATAGACGGTGTTTCCTCACAGAGCGCAACTACTGATGATGAAGTCGAAATTATTTTGAATCGCACACCTTTTTACGCTGAAGGTGGCGGACAACTCGCCGATGGCGGAACGATTTCTTTGTCCAATGGCGCGGTCATTGAAATCGATGACGTTCAGACTCCCGTGCCGGGAGTCTTCGTTCACCGTGGGCGAGTAGTAACTGGATCGGTAGAACTTGGCAACGATGCTCTTGCGACAATTGACATCGAACGACGTGACGCGATTTCAAGAGCACATACTGCAACGCATATGGTGCACAAAGCTTTTCGTGAAATCTTGGGCGAGACTGCCACACAGGCAGGATCTGAGAACTCTCCTGGACGTTTCCGTTTCGATTTCCCGTCAGCCGGCGCCGTTCCAGATAGCGTCATCAATGATGTCGAATCTCGAGTCAATACACTCTTGTTAGATAACTTAGAGGTTACTGCGCAAAATATGTCTCAAGCCCAAGCTAAAGAGATCGGCGCGATGGCCCTCTTTGGTGAAAAATATGGCGATGTTGTTCGCGTCGTCAGTGTTGGAGATTGGGCGCGCGAGCTCTGCGGCGGTACACACGTATCCCGATCTGGGCAGTTAGGCGTAGTGAAATTATTGAGTGAGTCATCTATCGGCGCTGGCGTTCGCCGCGTCGAAGCGCTGGTAGGAGTAGATGCTTATAAATTTTTAGCCCGCGAACATATTCTTCTTAACTCGCTGACATCTATTATTAAGGGTGCACGTGTAGAAGAGTTGCCAGAACGGATCTCTGATTTATTAACAAAGATTAAGGATATTGAGAAGGAGCTCGCTGGCGTTCGCTCGGCCGCAGCTTTTGCTCAAGTTGGCGAAATCGCAAAGAGCGCCACAGTGATCAATGGAGTTTCAACAATCGTCGCTGTTCTCAGCGATGGAATTTCAGGCGATGACCTTCGAAAAATTGCTTTAGAGCTACGTGCTAAGTCAGCTAACTCTGTAGTTGCGCTCATTAGCGTCAATGACGCCAAGCCCGTTTTAGTCGTTGCCGCAAGTGATGCCGCTAGAGCACAGGGCGTTAAAGCTGGAGCTCTCGTGAAAATTGGATCTACCGTCCTTGGTGGTGGCGGCGGCGGTAAAGATGATTTCGCTCAAGGTGGCGGAACCGACATTACGAAGCTAACGCAAGCATTGGACGCCATCACAGCCTCTTTACAAGGATAATTGCCGGCATGCAACGTGGCCGCCGAATCGCATTTGATTACGGTGATGTTCGAATAGGAGTTGCGCTCTCTGATCCCGATTCAATTCTGGCATCCCCACTGACGACGCTTGTTTCGACCGATAAGAAACTTGCGCAGTCTTTGACCAAAATTTTCGAAGAATACGAACCAATCACAATTTATGTAGGAAAGCCATCAAACATGGACGGCTCATCCGGGCCCGCTATCGAAAAAGTGAAAGCATTTTGTGCCCTCTTGGCTTCATTAACGCAGGCTCCTATTGAACTCATCGATGAACGACTATCTACGGTTAGCGCTGCCCGGGATATGCGTTCATCTGGCATCAATGCCAAGGAGGCTAAATCTCGTATCGATCAAGCTGCTGCCGTTGCAATTTTAGAGTTCGCGATATCTATTGAAAAAAACCGTCCGTGAAATTTAAACCTTTAGCGTTGGCTTTGGCCTTTGTTTGCCTTTTCACTTATGGTCTACATGTCGTTCGCAGTCAAAACTCATCAGCCCCGGATTTTCCAAATCGCGTTATTGCGACGGGGGAGAGCGAGGTAACGTTAGAGATTCCATCTGGGGCTACAGGCTCAGATGTGGGGAAGATTCTCTTCGCACACGGCGTAGTTGCCTCTTCATCGGCATACTTTGCAATCGCGGTTGCCGATAAAAAATCCGAACGCGTCTCTCCCGGTAATCACCGACTTTCTCGCCGGATTTCAGCGGCACAAGCTTTAACCCAACTTCTTGATCCCGCACGGATACCTAATCTCATTAAGGTTTTTGAGGGAGCTTGGAAGAGCGAGGTTGTTGCTTCAATGATCACCTATGGTTTTACCCCAGGAGAAGTTACGAAAGCTTTTGGACAAGTAGTTCTACCAAAGGGATTCTCAAACTCCGAAGGTCTACTCTTTCCTGCCCAATATAGTTTTCCAAAGGGCACAACAGCTTTAGCGGCAGTTCAAGCAATGGTCGATCGTTTTAAGGCCGAGCAGGTAGGTCAGGAGTTATTGAGTTCAACGGGTAAGTATGGCCCACTCCAACTTTTAACCATTGCCTCAATTGTTCAGGCCGAGAGCGATACGCAGGATTTTGAGAAGGTTGCCAGAGTAATTTTCAATCGCCTAAAGATATCCATGCCACTGCAGATGGATTCAACGGTGCACTATGTGAAAAGAGTTAGGGGCCAAATCTTTTTAAGTACCGACTCCACGCTTATTAAATCCCCATTCAATACGTACCAGCACTACGGTCTGCCTCCTTCACCCATTGGTAATCCTGGAGTAAAGGCCATGCAAGCCGCGCTTAATCCAGCCGTCGGCGACTGGCTCTATTTCATTACAGTTGCCCCAGGAGACACTCGCTTCACCGTATCCAATAGTGAGTTCAATACATGGAAATCGCTATATGAAAAGAATCGAAAGGCGGGTGCATTTAAATGATTAAAGCGGCCGTGCTCGGTTCACCTATTAACCACTCGCTAAGCCCATTGCTTCATACCGTTGCTTATGCCGAATTGGGTTTAGAAAGTGAGTACACGAGAATTGAAGTCAAGAGCGGTGAACTTGGAGCCTTCCTCGCGCAATGCGATGCAGGTTGGACTGGTTTTTCATTAACGATGCCGCTCAAAGAGGAAGTTCTGCAGTTCACCGAAGATGCCACTGCCCTTGCCAAACGAATTAAAAGTGCGAACACACTTGTTCAGAAAACTTCACACTGGAGTGCAACTACGACCGACGTTACCGGTATTACCCATGCGTTGGCGGCCCACGATACTGATGCAACTGGCAACGTTCTCATAATTGGTGGAGGTGCAACTGCGCGAGCTGCGGCCGCTGCTTGCGATGGGATTGCGACAAAGATAACGATTATGAATCGATCTTTGTCTAGAGTGGCCGATCTTGCTAACGCGGTAGAAACTTCAGATTTAGAGTTTATAAGTTGGGGCGATGACAGCGCTTTCGAGTTAGCTGATTTGATTATCTCGACAACCCCTGAGGGTGCCACTGATTCACTCGTTTCATCTTTTCCACCAAAGCCTTCCGGAATCTTCTTTGAGGTCCTATATAAACCGTGGCCAACGGTTGCGGTGAGTGCGTGGAGTGATAACGGTGGCCAAATTATTGATGGCCTTGATCTTTTAATTCACCAAGCGATAGATCAAGTGAGCATATTCTCCGGTGAGATTGTTGAACGCTCCAGCATGGCTGCGCTTATGCGTCGCCACGGATTGAAGGCATTGGCTTCATCCACATAGCCTTCGAAAGTTAGAGTTGGCATACCTAGTCTTGACCAATGATTGGTTTAATTCTCTTTGCGATTCCGATATGTATCGCCGATTGGCAGTATCGCCGGATTCCAAATATCTATTGTGCACTGATTGCATATGGAGTTGTCGTTGAACGGATTATTTTTGGCATTGCCTCACTATCGACCCAATTAACTGCATTACTTATTGCAGGTATCGGTCTCGCGCTTCGGATGGGGATGGGGGATGCCAAACTATTCGTGATCACTGTTTTGGCAACTAATCTCATTGATTTAGCTGCGTTATGGTATTTAGCGATATCTATATACATAGTGGCAATTGCGCATGTTTTGCTTGTGTGGGCACATTCACGTGCGATTCCGCACAGTATTCCGATGGCTTTTTCAATATTTTTGGGAAGCGCGCTCTATTTGGCAGCGCGTAGCCATCCATTTCTGCAAGAATACGCAGATGCGTTGGTTAACAGCTGGTGAATCTCACGGCCAAGCCCTGAGCGCAATTGTTGAGGGAATTCCAGCTTCTGTAAAAATTACTACGAAGGATATTGATTACCACCTAGCGCGTCGACGATTAGGTGTTGGACGAGGTGCTCGTCAAAGTTTTGAGGCCGACAAAGTAACAATTCTTGGAGGCATACGTTTAGGTTTAACACAGGGTGGACCGATTGCAATCCAAATCGCAAACTCTGAGTGGACTAAGTGGGAGAAAGTTATGTCGGCCGATCCCGTGCCGAACTCTGAAATTGAAACTTTGGCGCGCAATGCCCCTCTCACAAGACCTCGTCCTGGACATGCCGATTTAGTTGGAATGCAGAAATACGATCTTGACGATGCGCGACCAATTCTCGAGCGAGCAAGTGCCAGAGAGACGGCCTCGCGCGTTGCCCTTGGTGCAGTCGCGCGAAATTTTCTTGAGCAAAGTGTTGGGATTACGATTTTGTCTCATGTGCTTTCAATCGGCACAGTTCGCGTTCCAGATGGCACGGCACTTCCAGCAGCTGGAGATATGCAAAGTATTGATGCCGATCCAGTTCGATGTGCTGATGCTACGACAAGTGCGCGAATGATTACCGAGATAAAGAGTGCTCACTCGGATGGAGATACTTTAGGTGGGGTAGTGGAAGTCCTTGCCTTTAATATGCCACCTGGTCTTGGTTCACATGTTCATTGGGATCGTCGACTGGATTCACGTTTAGCTGGGGCTCTCATGGGAATTCAAGCCATTAAAGGCGTTGAACTAGGAGATGGTTTTGAAACTGCAACACGCCGAGGCAGCGTGGCCCACGATGAAATTGAAAAATCAAGCAGCGGAAAGATTGTTCGTCGAACCGATCGCGCAGGCGGTACTGAAGGCGGTATGTCCAACGGCGAAACGTTGCGCGTTCGAGCCGCGATGAAACCTATTTCAACTGTGCCTAAAGCGCTAGATACCGTAGATGTCGCAACCGGCTTGCCAGCCAAAGCGATTAATCAGCGCTCGGATGTCTGTGCAGTTCCAGCTGCAGGTGTTGTCGCAGAGGCAATGGTTGCATTGGTTTTAGCCGAAGCCGTTCTTGAAAAGTTTGGTGGAGACAGTGTTACTGAAACGAAGCGCAATTTTGAGAGCTACATGCAGAATTTGAATTTTAAGTAGAGCGAATTCATGCCACGCGCAATTTTGATAGGCCCACCAGGCAGCGGTAAAAGCGTCGTGGGGAAAGCTCTGTCAAAAGTGTTAGGCACTACTTTCATTGACACCGATAAGGTAATCGAAGCCCGAGCCGGAAGAAAGATTTCGGATATTTTCGTCGATGATGGCGAAGCGGTTTTTCGCGAGTTGGAGTTCGAAACTCTCGTAACGTGCCTAAAAGATGATGATGCCGTTATCTCCCTAGGGGGAGGTGCTCCTATTTCACCGCGAGCCCAAGAAGTTCTAGCAGCATCTGGCGCACCAGTAATTTTCTTAGATGTTTCACTCTCAGTTGCCGCACCGCGTGTCGGTTTTAATCGTGATAGACCCTTACTTCTTGGTAACCCACGTGCACAGTGGCAAGCACTCTATGAAGAGCGAAAGCCTATCTATTCGAAGTTGGCGACTATGACGATACAAGCCGATGTAATGAATCCGAATGAGATCGCTACAGAGATTGCAGGGGCGCTTTAAATGAAGAGAATTAGCGTTAGCGCCGAACGAAATTATGATGTTCAAGTCGACTGTGACTGGAGGGTTGAACTCGCCACGTTGGTAGAAAATCGTTCGAGAATTGCCATCGTCCACACAGATGCCATGCGTGATGCCGTTGCGTTGCCTGCAAATCTTGCAGCGGAGGTTTTCTACTTCAATCTCCCCGATGGAGAGGCTGCCAAGTCATTCGAAACCATCTCTAAATTATGGAATTGGTTAGGGGCCGCTGGTTTCACGCGCTCTGATTTAATTGTCGGAATTGGAGGAGGCGCGATCACCGATGTCTCTGGTTTCGCCGCCGCTTCTTGGCTTCGAGGAATCGATTGGGTTGCAGTTCCAACGAGTATTGCCGGAATGGTAGATGCAGCAGTTGGTGGAAAGACTGGAATCAATAGTGATTATGGCAAGAACTTAATCGGCGCATTTCACTCTCCGATTGCAGTATTGGTTGATACATCGTGGCTATCGACTTTATCGGATCGTGATTTAGCTGCAGGAATGGCTGAAGTTATTAAGTGCGGCTTCATTGCCGACAAAGAAATATTGCGCTTACTCAAGGGGCAATTGGTGAGCACATTGCGCGCAGACTTGCCGCGGGTTGTTGCGTTGATAGAGGCGGCCGTATCAGTAAAGGCCACAGTTGTTGCCAGTGACTTCAAAGAGAGCTTTGCCCGTGAAGTCCTTAACTACGGACACACTCTGGCGCATGCAATCGAGCTTCACAGCAAGTATTCCTTGCGACATGGCGAGGCCGTAGCGATTGGGCTTGTTTTTGCCGCCGAACTTTCAAATATTAAGGAACACCTAAATCCTGATGTGGTTGCCATGCACCGTGAAATTCTGAGTGGACTAGGACTACCGATCTCATATCCACGTCAAGCATGGTCAGAGTTATTGCCCTTATTAGCCCTGGATAAAAAGGCTCGTGGCAAGAAACTGCGCTTTGTTGCGATATCTGATGTAGCTCAAACAATTCGCATTGACGATGCAAATGAGAATGAACTTACTGCTGCCTATGAGAGAATTAGCTCATGAAGATTCTTGTGATCAATGGACCGAATCTGGCCCGCTTGGATATTCGCGACTCTTCGATCTATGGCGATCTTAACTACGGCGAGCTCCAGAACCTTATTCAAACTGCAGCCACGAAACATGGCTTTGAAGCCGATGTTCGACAGAGCGATGATGAAGCGACGATCATTGGCTGGTTGCACGAGGCTGCCGATAAGAAACTACCTGTCATCATTAACCCGGCCGCATTTACGCACTACTCATATGCCATTCGTGATGCCGCTGAGCTAGCAAAAGCGCCACTTATTGAGGTTCATCTATCGAACCCACTTTCGCGCGAAGAGTTTCGGCACACCTCAGTAATCGCTGGAGTGGCTAATGGAACTATCGCTGGTTTTGGTCCGAATTCTTATGTATTGGCGATAATCGCGCTTAAAAACCTCATCGGATAAGCGAACAAAGCACTACTCGCAAGCGGGTATCCTTAACCCCTTGCTGTCGCATCCGATAGCCGAATTTATACGAGTGGAGCTTTAATCGTGGCAACAACAGCTGATTTAAAAAATGGAATTACCTTAGACATTGAGGGTCAACTGTGGAACGTTGTTGAGTTTCAACATGTGAAGCCAGGCAAGGGTCCAGCTTTCGTGCGAACAAAGTTGAAGTCAGTTCTTACTGGAAAAGTCATTGACCGTACTTTTAACTCAGGCGTAAAGATCGATATTGAAATTTTAGAAAAGCGCGATATGCAGTTTTTATACAAAGAGGGCGAAGACTTTGTTTTCATGGACGCCAAGACTTTTGATCAAATGACTATTTCTATGGCTACCGTTGGCGAGATGGCCAACTACATGCTTGAAAACACCGATGCAGTTGTTGCAGTTCACGATGACAATCCTCTTTATATTGAACTTGCCGCTGCAGTACCACTAAAAATTACATATACCGAACCTGGAATTCAGGGAGATCGCTCGTCAGGTGGCACAAAGCCAGCAACCGTTGAAACAGGCATCGAAATTCAAGTTCCATTATTTATTAAGCAAGATGAGATCGTCATGGTTGATACTCGTGATGGGTCTTACCAAGGCCGCGCTAACTAGTGTCGGCCCGCAGTAAAGCCCGAAAAGCGGCGCTAGATCTACTCTATGAGGCAGATATCCGCGGTACTAACGCGGTCGAAACGCTTACGCTTCGAGATGTAGTCCAAGAGGGTCCAGATGCACGACCAATTCGCGACTATACGCGCGAGTTAGTGGTTGGCGTTGGCGATAACTCGCGAAAGATCGACGAACTTATTACAACGTATGCCCAAGGTTGGGATATGGATCGATTGCCCGCCGTGGATAGAAATATCTTGCGTCTTGGTATTTATGAAATTCTCTGGTCGGAGGCAATTCCAGATGGCGTAGCTATTGATGAAGCGCTGGCCTTAGCTAAAGAGTTATCGACCGATGAGTCAGCGGGCTTTATTCACGGTGTATTGGGAAGAATCTCTTCCATCAAAGAGAGTTTAGCTATCTAATTTTTAGCAGTAGTTTGTTGTCGATAAGTATTTCGTTGACTTCATCGTGAGTTTTACCTATGGCCAAAGCCAAGAGCGTTAAATCCTCTGATCGCATGGAGAGAATCTCGCCATTCCAGTCATTTCTCAGTGCCACGATGCCACTTATATAGGTGATGATTGTTCGCAGGTGGAGATTGACGTGGCCCGTTCGCGATGCATTGCTACTCATCGCCCGTAAGGAACGCAGATCAATTACGGGTAAACGTGCAACCGAGGATGGCGTGACTGGTGCTTCAAGAAGATAGCTCAAAGGAACACCATAGAAATTGGCAATAAGTATTGCTTTGCTGATGCTCAAACTTCGATCTCCGCGCTCATATGAGCCCAGGACAACGGCCTTAATTTTTCGGAGGCTCTTCGCCTCAACATCTGAGAGGGATAGTCCTTTAGCGATTCGGATTGCCCGAATCCTGGCCGAAATCGATTCGCTTGTTGTCATAGTGGGCAGGGTAGTTCGCCGCGGCGTCGGGGAAGTGGCGATATCCACAGGTAGATAGAAGCGATGGTATGCTCGCCCACGCATCCTTTAACGACCCATCCTGAGAGATGGGGAAGGAGATTTACATGAGTGTTGCCATGTCCGCACAGGATATTTCACGTGCGTTGATTCGTATTTCCCACGAGATTCTTGAAGCTAACTCCGATGCCACAAAGATTACTCTCCTGGGTATTCCAACGCGTGGAGCCCACCTTGCCCAACGAATTGCCACGATCATGGCCGGTATTACTGGGCACGATATCCCGGTTGGAATGCTGGATATAACGCTGCATCGCGATGACTTAAGACTTCGTCCACCTCGAGCGATCATGCCGACAAATATTCCCGTCGAGGGAATCAATGGGCGAGATGTTGTACTTATCGATGATGTTCTCTTCTCTGGACGAACGATTCGCGCTGCCTTAGATGCATTGGGGGAGATTGGTCGACCTCGTACCGTTCAATTGGCGGTTCTGGTCGATAGAGGCCACCGTGAGCTGCCTATTAGAGCTGATTACGTAGGCAAAAATCTGCCGACATCAACTGTGCAATCAGTGAAAGTTCAATTGACTGAGATTGATAGCGTTGACGAAGTTTTGATTGAAGATAACTAATGCGCCACTTACTCTCGATCTCCGACCTAACAAAGCTAGAAGCGATCTCAATCTTAGACACGGCAACTGAGTTATCGCGTATCAGCGACGGAGCCGTCAAGAAACTTCCAACTTTGCGCGGACGTACAATCGTCAATCTATTCGCAGAAGACTCCACCAGAACGCGAATCTCATTTGAAGCCGCCGCCAAGCGTCTATCGGCCGATGTTATTAACTTTTCAGCTAAAGGCTCGAGCGTGAGTAAAGGCGAGTCGTTAAAAGATACGGCACTTACTCTTCAAGCGATGGGCGCCGATGCGGTAATCATTCGTCACGGTGCATCAGGCGCACCTCAACGTCTTGCCGATTCAGAGTGGATGCATGGAAGCGTCATCAATGCCGGTGATGGTACCCATGAACATCCAAGTCAAGCCCTACTCGATGCGTTCACAATGAGAAAACACCTCGGAAAGGGAAGTTCAGATTTAGCTGGCATACGAGTTGCCATCGTTGGCGACGTTCTCCACTCACGTGTAGCTCGATCGAATGTTTTGCTTCTAACTCTTTTAGGGGCGAGTGTCACTTTAGTTGCACCACCAACACTTCTACCAGTCGGTGTAACTTCATGGCCAGTAACGATTTCTTATGATTTAGATAGCGTGATTGCAAACGTTGATGTCGTCATGATGTTGCGAGTGCAACAGGAGCGCATGACCGATTTGTTCTTCCCTAATGCCCGCGAATATTCGAGATATTTTGGTCTCAATACCGAGCGCTTAAAATTAATGGCGCCTAATGCAATAGTTATGCACCCAGGTCCAATGAATCGCGGATTAGAGATTGCCGCAGAAGTTGCCGACAGTGCCCGATCTGTAATCGTTGAACAAGTAGCTAACGGCGTGAGCGTACGAATGGCTATTTTGTACGTCTTACTTGCAGGTCATCCTTTGGAAGCAGGTGCTAATTAATGTCAACACAACGCTATCTAATTAAAAATGCGCGTTTAGCCGCAGGCAATGCCACAGATGTACTGGTAGTAGACGGCGTTATTAGTGCGGTATCGACAAACATTTCAGATCACGAAGCAACGGTGATTGATGCTAAATCCTCGATTGTTCTGCCTGGCTTAGTTGATTTACATACGCACCTGCGCCAACCTGGACGCGAAGATGCCGAGAGCGTTCTCTCCGGTTCACGTGCTGGCGCAAAAGGTGGATTCACGGCGCTCTCTGCCATGGCAAATACGTCACCAGTTGCTGATAACGCTGGCGTTGTAGAACAAGTATTTCGTTTAGGACAAGAAGCGGGATATTTAGATGTCTTTCCTATCGGCGCAGTAACTGCAGGTCTTAAGGGAGAATCTCTATCAGAGATCGGCGCGATGGCCGATTCCATTGCTCGCGTTCGAGTTTTTAGCGATGATGGAAACTGCGTCTTTGATCCCTTGGTAATGCGTAGAGCTCTTGAATACATTAAGGCCTTTGATGGTGTCATTGCACAGCATGCACAAGAGCCTCGACTAACAGTTGGTGCGCAGATGAACGAGGGCGAAGTCTCCTCTATCTTGGGACTTAAAGGTTGGCCAGCAATTGCCGAAGAGGCGATAATTGCTCGAGATGTTTTGCTCACTGATCACGTTAAGTCCAGACTTCATGTTTGCCATGTTACGACCGCTGGGGGAGTTGAGATAATTCGTTGGGCGAAAGCTCGCGGAATTAATGTGACTGCCGAGGTAACTCCTCATCATCTCTTATTAACCGATGAACTTGCCCGCTCTTATGATCCGATATTTAAAGTTAATCCACCGCTTCGAAGTGAACGCGATGTCATGGCGCTTCGTGAAGGGTTAGCCGAAGGAATTATCGATATCGTTGCAACCGATCATGCACCACACACTATGGAGAGTAAAGAGTGCGAATGGCAGGAGGCCTCATTCGGAATGTTGGGTCTTGAAACCGCATTATCAATCGTTCAGAAAACTATGGTTGATACTGGTCTCATGAATTGGGAAGCGGTCGCAGATCGTTTATCAACGGCCCCAGCACGCATAGCCGGCTATAGCCAGCAAGGTAACAATCTTGCAGTAGGTTCTGCGGCCAATCTCACAATCATTAACCCAGCTGCGAGTTGGTTAGTTGATCGCGATTTAGTGGCTTCTAAGAGCCGAAATACGCCTTTCCACGGCTTTGAACTTCCTGGCGTAGTCACTCACACTTTCTACAATGGCATTCCAACGCTCATTGATGGCGCACTTGTCGCCCCGACTGGTTCGCGATGAGTACCGCATTTTTCGTCCTTGACGACGGCCGAATTTTTGAAGGTAAGAGCTGGGGCGCCGAAGGCAAAGTATTTGGTGAGGCCGTATTCCAAACTGGCATGACGGGTTATCAAGAGACCTTAACCGATCCTTCGTATCACAAGCAGGTAGTAGTTATGACTGCGCCACATATCGGAAACACCGGAGTGAATAAGGAAGATAATGAATCGGCGAAGATTTGGGTTGCAGGCTTTGTGGTTCGTAATCCTTCAACGCTGACCTCTAATTGGCGCAGCGAAAATGATTTGGAGACCGAGTTAATTGATCAGAATATTGTGGGTATCCAAGGCGTTGATACCCGCGCGATAACTCGCCATTTGCGTGATCGTGGTTCGATGCGTGTGGGTATTTTCTCCGGATTAGAGTTAAGTCGCGAAGAGATGGTTGTCGAAGTTCGAAAGTCAGAGTCGATGACCGGTGCTTTTTTAGTAGCTGATGTTTCAACACCCGTTTCTTACATCGTTCCTGCAATTGGTGAGAAGAAATTCGTTGTGGCGGCAATTGATTTAGGCATTAAGGGTGCAACACCGCGAGCTTTGGCAGAGCGTGGCGTTGAAGTACATGTGTTGCCCTTTAATTCAACGGTAGAGCAAATTCTTAGCTTGAATCCAGATGGTGTTTTTCTTTCAAATGGTCCGGGGGATCCCGCATCAATGGTCGAGACTATAGAAATGGTTCGCGAGATTTTGTTGAAGGAGATTCCAATCTTCGGTATCTGTTTCGGCCATCAAATTTTAGGTAGAGCTTTAGGTTTCGAAACATATAAGTTAACTTTCGGCCATCGTGGTATCAATCAACCGGTGATCGACAAAAATACGGGTAAAGTTGAGATCACATCGCACAACCATGGTTTTGCTCTTAAAGCACCTACGGATAGCCAGTTTTCAACGGTATACGGCAGTGGAGAGGTCACTCACGTCTCACTCAATGATGGCGTTGTCGAAGGTCTACAACTTCTAGATCGGCCAGCATTTTCAGTGCAATATCACCCAGAGGCGGCCGCAGGTCCCCACGATGCCGCCTATCTCTTTGATCGTTTCGTCGATTTAATGGCTAAGAAAGTACGTGCATAATGCCATTAGATCCAACGATTAAATCGGTTCTAGTCATCGGTAGTGGCCCTATCGTTATTGGCCAAGCTTGTGAGTTCGATTATTCCGGAACACAGGCCTGTCGAGTTCTTCGCGAAGAGGGCATTCGCGTCATTCTTGTGAATTCCAATCCAGCAACGATCATGACCGACCCTGAGTTTGCCGATGCAACATATATTGAGCCAATTACTCCAGAAGTCATTGAAAAAATAATTGCCCATGAAAAACCCGATGCGGTATTGGCAACGCTGGGTGGACAGACGGCGCTAAATGCCGCGATAGGTTTATTTGAGCGCGGAACATTAGCGAAGTATGGCGTTGCATTGATTGGTGCAGATGTTGCTGCGATTCAGCGCGGAGAAAACCGCGAACTGTTCCGAGGAATCGTTGAAAAAGTTGGTGGCGAGTCAGCTAAGTCGATTATCTGTCACACGATGGAAGAGATTTTCATCGCAGTGCAATCACTGAACTATCCAGTTGTGGTGCGACCTTCATTTACTATGGGTGGTCTTGGCTCAGGTATCGCATTTGATGAAATCGAACTTCGTCAAATAGCTGGGGCTGGACTGCGGCACAGCCCAACATCTGAGGTTCTTCTTGAAGAGTCGATCATTGGGTGGAAAGAGTACGAACTAGAGGTTATGCGTGATCGCAAAGATAACGTGGTTATCGTGTGCAGTATTGAAAACCTCGATCCAATGGGAGTTCACACAGGTGATTCAATAACCGTGGCTCCGGCTATGACTTTGACCGATGTTGAGTATCAGAAACTGCGTGATTTATCCCTTGATATTATCCGTGAAGTTGGCGTTGATACAGGTGGCTGTAACATCCAATTCGCAATTAACCCAGCTAATGGGCGGATTATTGTTATTGAAATGAATCCACGAGTATCGCGTTCAAGTGCTTTAGCATCAAAAGCCACTGGCTTCCCAATTGCCAAGATAGCTACGAAGTTAGCGATTGGTTATACGTTGGATGAGATTCAAAACGATATTACGAAAGTTACTCCTGCTTCATTTGAACCAACCTTGGACTACGTAGTTGTGAAAGTTCCACGTTTTGCCTTTGAAAAATTTGCGGATGCCGATCCACGATTAACCACCACCATGAAGAGTGTTGGCGAGGCTATGGCAATTGGCCGATCTTTTTCCGAAGCTCTCATGAAGGCGCTACGTTCACTAGAGCGCAAAGAGGCGATATTTGCGTGGCCGACAGTGAGCGCCAATGAGAAGAACGAACTTCTGCAATCAATGCAAATTCCAACAGAGTACCGTTTGCAGCAAGTGCAACGTGCGCTGTGGGGCGGGGCAACGATTTATGAGGTTTTCAACGCTTGCAAGATTGACCCTTGGTATTTGCGTCAAATTGAAATTATTAATCAACATGCCGCTCTTATTTCCCTACCTGGGGATTTGAGTTTACAGATCCTCAAAGATGCCAAATCGGCAGGTTTCTCAGATGCTCAAATTGCAGAGTTACGAGGCATCAGTGAAGATGAAGTCCGACGGTTACGACATCACTTTGGACTTCGCCCCGTCTATAAAACCGTTGATACATGTGCCGCCGAATTCGAAGCTTTCACCCCGTATCACTACTCAAGTTATGAAGAAGAAAGTGAAGTCCGAACACGCACTACGCCAGCAGTCATAATCTTAGGAAGCGGGCCTAATCGCATCGGCCAGGGAATCGAATTTGATTATTCATGCGTGCATGCATCTTTTGCACTACGCGCAGCCGGATATGAAACCATCATGATTAACTGCAATCCAGAGACAGTGTCGACTGATTACGACACAAGCAACCGACTCTATTTCGAACCGCTTACACTCGAGGATGTTCTGGAAGTCATTGCGGCAGAGAGCGCAGCTGGCCCACTACTTGGCGTCATTACTCAATTGGGCGGGCAGACACCTTTGGGGCTGGCTGCCGGCTTGAAAGCTAATGGCGTAACTATTTTGGGTACGAGCCCTGAAGCAATCAATTTAGCTGAAGAGCGCGGAGCTTTTGGCGATATCTTGGCCCAGCAGGGTTTGAACGCCCCAGAGTTTGGAATGGCTTCATCCGAGTTAGAGGCGATAACTATTGCCACTCGCATCGGTTACCCAGTTCTCGTTCGCCCATCCTTTGTTTTAGGTGGTCGTGGAATGGAAATTGTTTATGACGATGGCGCGCTCGGTGGTTTCATTACGCGCGCTACCGATATCACGCCAGATCATCCAGTTTTAGTTGATCGTTTTCTCGATAGCGCAATTGAAATCGATGTTGACGCGCTATTTGATGGCACTGAACTCTTTCTTGGTGGCGTCATGGAGCACATTGAAGAGGCGGGCATTCATAGTGGTGACAGCGCTTGCGTGCTTCCCTCAATGACAATTACCCCGTCACAGCTAGCTGAGATCAAAGTTGCGACAACTAAAATTGCGCAAGGCGTCGGAGTGCTTGGATTAATTAATATTCAATTCGCTATTGCAGATAGTGTTCTATATGTTTTGGAAGCAAATCCTCGAGCCTCTCGAACAGTTCCATTTGTAAGCAAAGCAACTGGTATCGCACTAGCTAAAGCGGCCGCCAGAATTTCACTTGGCTCAACTATTGCCGAGTTGCGCATCGAAGGAATGTTGCCGCTAATCGGTGACGGTGTAGCTAAAGGAATTTCAGTTAAAGAGGCCGTACTTCCGTGGAATCGCTTTCGTCGAACCGATGGCCGCGGTGTCGATGCAATTCTCGGTCCAGAGATGCGCTCCACTGGCGAAGTCATGGGAATCTCACCCGGCTTTGGTGAGAGCTATGCCAAATCTCAAATTGCCGCCTTTGGGCCGCTTCCAAAACATGGAACCGTCTTTATCTCACTGGCGGACAAGGACAAAGCATCGGGAATCGATGCCGCCAAAGGTCTGGCCGCTCTTGGTTTTACTATTTTGGCCACAGAAGGTACTTCAAAGTATTTAATTGAGCATGGTGTGGTTTCAATCGCAGTTCGCAAGAACTCAGATGGCACAGGGCCTATGGGGGAGCGCACCATCGTTGAAATCATTAATTCGGGAGACATTGACTTGGTTATTAATACACCTGTTGGACGGGGCACGCGCGCCGATGGTTGGCTTATTCGCACAGCCGCTGTTCAGCGCTCCATCCCAATCATTACCACTACAGCAGGTTTCAATGCTGCAGTAGAAGGCATACGTTTTCTACAATCAAACGAGCCTTCGATTAAACCTTTGCAGGAGTGGTTGGCATAGATATGAGTCAGATTAATAAAAATGCCAAGGCGATAAGCGCGACGTTAGTGAGCAATAAACGCGTTGGGCAGTACCACCAATTGATTATTAACGTTGGTGATATTGCGAGTGTGTGCAAACCAGGTAACTTCGTTGCAATAAGTGTTGGCGGAGACAGTTCGAGAATGGTGTTGCGACGCGCATTTGCGATCTCCCGAGTTTCTACCAACTCTACTTTTGGCGGAACAATGGAGCTCATCGTTGCTCCCCATGGTTCTGGTAGTAAATGGTTATGCGCACAAGCTGAAGGCGCGATTTTGGATGTCGTTGCCCCCTTAGGAACGGCCTTTGGAATTCCAACAGAACCGGTACAGGTTTTGTTGGTTGGCGGCGGGTATGGATCAGCTCCACTATTTGGTTTAGCTGAAGTTCTTAACGCACGAGGTTGCCGCGTAGACATGCTGCTTGGCGCCAGTACGGCAGCAAAAATTTATGCGCCCATGGAGGGCAAACGTTCCGTTAATTCACTTCGAATTTATACCGAAGACGGTTCGATGGGACAGTTGGGCCGCGTAACCGATCCAATTGCCTCGCTCATAGCCGATCTCAATATCGCCGTCATTTACTCGTGCGGACCAATGGGGATGTTATCTGCCATTAATTCAATTACTAATGGCACCGAAGTTGTTCATCAATGTGCAGTTGAAGAGTCAATGGCCTGTGGAATTGGTATCTGCATGACTTGCGTTATTCCGGTCGCCGATGAGTCTGGAAACATTGCAATGCTCCGTAGCTGTATCGACGGGCCTGTCATGGATGGCGCATCAGTAGCGTGGGACAAAGTGGGTCAGGTTCTATGACGACTGTCGATTTCTCAACGACCCTTGGAAATGTTTGGTTCCCATCTCCGGTATTTACGGCAAGTGGTTGCGCCAGTTCGGGGCGTGAATTAGCTCAATTTTTCCCCCTCAATTCAATTGGTGGAGTAGTCACGAAATCAATTATGAGCAAAGCGCGTTTGGGTCGTCCAACCCCGCGAATGGCCGAGACGCCAAGTGGCATGCTCAATTCAATTGGCTTACAAGGGCCGGGAATCGATGCCTTTATTGCAAAAGATATTCCCTATTTAATCGAGCAAAAAGCGCGCATCATCGTCTCCATTGCAGGCGAAACCGTTGAAGAGTATGCAACGCTGGCACGAAAACTTCGCCCGGTTGCAGGTATTAGTGCAATTGAAGTCAATATTTCCTGTCCGAATGTTGAAAACCGAGGCTTAGTATTTGCATGCGATATCGATGCTTCACGCCGTGTTGTCGATGGTGTACGACGCACTATTGGCGGAGAACTTCCAATTATTGTCAAACTATCTCCCGATGTAACTGATTTAGTCTCAATCGCAAAAGCAGTTGTTGATGCTGGCGCAGATGGATTGGCGCTCATTAACACGGTTCTTGGAATGGTCATTAATTTAGACACCATGCGTCCGCACTTAGGTGGAAGGACTGGCGGACTATCAGGACCAGCTATTAGACCGATTGCTGTTCGTGCAATTTATCAAGTTCATGCGGCACTACCGAACGTTCCAATTTTAGGAATGGGCGGGGTATCAAGCGGAAGAGATGCCCTTGAAATGATTGCAGCCGGCGCACGTGGGGTCTCGGTAGGAACAGCTAGTTTTGGAAATCCGAATGCACTTATTAAAATCCAGGATGAGTTACGGGCGTTGCTCATTGAAAAGGGCTTCAGTTCGCTTCGCGATGCCGTTGGTTTTGCCCACCGCGTAGAGGAGAATTAATGAACACAAAGGCGCCGATAGTTCTAGCCGTTGATACGTCGGATTTAAATACTGCAATAAATTGGGTGAAGGCTACCGAAGGTGTGGTCGAAGTCTACAAACTCGGGCTGGAATTCTTTCTTACTTTTGGAGGCGATGGCGTCCGAGCAATCACCGATCAAACCGATAGTGCTATTTTTTTGGATTTAAAGCTCCATGACATTCCGCATACGGTTAGCGGTGCTGCCCGGGCAATTTCATCGCTGCGTCCAAAATATTTAACGGTTCATGCTTCCGGCGGAAGTGCGATGATTGCAGCGGCAGTTGAAGCCGTACCTTCGACCCACGTGACCGGTGTGACGATTCTGACCTCACTGTCTGAAAGCGATGTGGCAGCAATAGGTTTTAGCGCAAATGCATTGGAGAGCGCAGTGGGACTTGCGAAATTGGCTGTCTCCAGCGGTGCTCGCGCCATCGTCTGTTCACCGCTTGAGATTCTTGCAATTCGCTCGGCTCTCGGTGATGCCACAACGATTATTACTCCTGGAGTTCGACCGGCAGATTCGGCCACTAGCGATGATCAAACGCGAACCATGACTCCACGTGAGGCGATAGATAGAGGTGCAAACCTTGTTGTTATTGGTCGTCCAATCACCTCGGCTTGGAGCGACGGCGCCAGTGCAATGCGAGAACGCGCTTTGGCGATTGGCGCCCAGATTCTTTAAACAAGGCTTTGTAGTCTAGATTTCTTCCATGGGCGCACCTCCGATTCTTACACCAGAACAACGTGCAGCCGCCCTGGCTAAAGCCGCCCAATCACGCAAACGCAGAGCTGAAGTTAAAATCAAAATTAAGCGTGGTGAGTTTTCAATTGATACAGTTTTAGAGATTGCCGCTAATGAAGAGGCAGTTGCAAAGATGCGCGTCCGTGAACTTCTCGAGGCACTTACCGGCGTTGGAAAAGTTCGGGCAAGTTCTTTGATGGAACGGCTAAAGATTTCGCCAACACGTAGAATTGGTGGTTTAGGGCGACATCAGATTAAGGAACTGCGAAACGAGTTTATGAAATCATCACATGCGATCACTCCAGGCAAGCTTCTGGTTCTTTCAGGCCCCGGGGGAGTCGGCAAAAGTACGGTGGCTAGTCGATTGCGCGCCTCGGGAGATTTTTGGGTGAGCGTTTCTGCAACTACGAGATCGCCTCGAACGAATGAGCACGATGGTGTCGACTATTTCTTTATTACTGACGAAGAGTTCTCTCGAATGGTTCGCAGCGATGAGTTTCTAGAATGGGCAGAGTTTGCTGGTAATCGATATGGAACCCCGAGCGGACCGGTTGAAGAGGCTTTACTTGCTGGACGCAATGTTTTATTGGAGATTGAGATAGATGGCGCAAAGCAAGTAAAAGCGCATCTGCCGCAATCGGTTTTAGTATTTTTAGAGCCTCCAACCTGGGAAGAGTTAGTCTCACGGCTTGAGGGTCGCGGTACAGATAGTCCCGATAGACGAGCCGAACGCTTGCAATTAGCCCAGGATGAGCTAGCCGCAGCCTCTTTTTTTGACGTGGTCATCGTCAATGATCAGGTCGAGCGGGTCGTTGAACAACTGATAGGATTGACCTCTTGACCAGGGCAAACACATATATATGAGCGGGGAATGACTATGGATGGCATTACAAATCCACCAATTGATGAGCTTCTTGAAAAGAGTGGCTCTAAGTACAGCCTCGTTCTCTATGCCGCTAAGCGCGCACGCCAAATCAATGCCTATTACTCACAACTTGGAGAGGGCCTTCTGGAATACGTAGGACCACTAGTTGAGACACACGTTCATGAGAAGCCACTATCTATCGCACTACGCGAAATCAATGAAGGCTTGCTCACGATTGAAAATCTAGAACCAACCGCTTAAATAGTTTTTAATCGCCTATGTCTTCCACAACTCGTGAGGTTATTCTCGGAGTGGGAGCAGGGATTGCCGCTTATAAATCATGTGATCTTTTGCGACGCCTGCAAGAGCGCGGATATGGCGTAACGGTTGTTCCAACACCAACATCGCTTAACTTTGTAGGTGCAGCAACTTGGCAGGCGCTCTCGGGTCGGCCAGTGACGACCCAAGTCTGGGAAAATACTCATGAAGTTTCACATATTTCTTTGGCCGAGCGTGCCGATTTCTTTTTAATTGCCCCAGCAACTGCAGATTTGATTGCACGAATTGCCGCTGGTCGCGCCGATGATCTTCTGACTAACTTAGTTCTGGCCTCCGATGTTCCCATGTTAATCGTGCCCGCAATGCACCCGAGTATGTGGAATGACCCAGCTACGGTTGCGAATGTGGCAACGCTGCGAAAGCGCGGCTATACCGTGATGGAGCCTGAAGTAGGACGTTTAACTGGTACCGATAGTGGTCAAGGTCGTTTCCCAGAGACTTCCACAATTATTGCTGCGTTGGATGAGATCTCAGGTAATAAACGTGACTTGGTTGGAAAACGAATTCTTATTACGGGCGGCGGAACGCGTGAGGCGATAGATCCAGTGCGTTTTATCGGTAATCGCTCATCGGGAAAACAGGCTTTGGCCATCGCGCGCAACGCACTCCTGCGCGGAGCCACGGTAGATCTCATCGCGGCAAATATGGATAGTTCATCGCTGAATGGGGCTCACGTAACTAGCGTTGAGAGCGCCGCCGAAATGCGAGCAGCATTGGCCATTAGCTTTCCGCTCTGTGACGTACTCATTATGTGCGCAGCAGTTGCAGATGCCAAGCCTGTGCGTAGCGCTATCGAGAAGATCAAGAAATCTCTTTTCACCTCGATTGAATTAGAGCCAAATCCCGACCTCTTAGCTGAGTTGGGTAAGAGCAAGACCCATCAGATCATGATTGGTTTTGCCGCAGAAACGAGCGAGCTTCGTGAATCGGCCCGGGCTAAATTGCTGGCTAAAGGCTTAGATGTTATCTATGTCAACGACGTCAGCGGTGGCGCAATATTCGGAAAAGACACCACGCAGGGTATGATTCTCACACGCACTGGTGCGGATATAGCGCTCAAGGAAGTCTCCAAAGACGCTCTCGCAAATCTACTCCTTGATCACGCCAACCGGCAGTTAGGTTAAAAATATGTCAAAACGTCTCTTTACCTCTGAATCCGTAACCGAAGGCCATCCAGACAAGATTGCAGATGCAATCTCAGATGCCGTCCTCGATTCACTTCTAAACCAAGATATTAAAAGCCGTGTTGCAGTGGAAACTTTAATCACTACCGGTCAAGTACATGTTGCCGGTGAAGTAACAACCGATGGTTACGCCGACGTCAATACAATCGTCCGCGACACCGTCCTAAACATTGGCTATGACTCATCCGATAAAGGCTTTGATGGAAATAGCTGCGGAGTTTCAATCTCAATTGGACAGCAATCCCAAGATATTTCACAAGGTGTCAATAACGCATATGAGCACCGTGTTGCAGCGGGCGCCGACCCTTTGGATTTACAGGGCGCCGGAGATCAAGGCCTCATGTTTGGTTATGCCTGTGATGATACAAAGGAGTTAATGCCGCTACCAATTTGGTTAGCCCATGCATTGGCACAACAACTTTCGAAAGTCCGCAAGTCCGGCGAACTGCCATACCTGCGTCCCGATGGAAAAACCCAAGTAACGATTGAATACGATGGCGATCGCGCCGTTGCACTCAATACCGTTGTAATCTCTAGTCAGCACGCAGAAGATGTAGATGTTGCCAAGACACTTACTCCAGAGGTAATTGAATACGTCATTGAGCCGATTTTATCGACTATCGATCTTCCACGTAAGGATCTAAAGACACTTATCAATCCAACTGGCCGCTTTGTAATCGGCGGACCAATGGGAGATGCTGGATTAACTGGCCGCAAAATTATTGTTGACACATATGGCGGCATGGCTCGACATGGTGGAGGAGCCTTTAGCGGTAAAGATCCATCGAAGGTTGATCGTTCAGCTGCCTATGCAATGCGTTGGGTAGCTAAAAATGTTGTAGCGGCAGGTCTTGCACGTCGCTGCGAGGTTCAAGTTGCTTATGCAATTGGCAAAGCACAACCAGTTGGTCTCTTCGTTGAAACTTTCGGAACTGAGACCGTTCCAGTTTCGAAGATTCAAGATGCAGTGTTAGCTGTCTTTGATCTGCGCCCTGCAGCGATCATTAGAGATTTGAATCTATTGCGACCTATTTATTCACTAACAAGTGCCTACGGTCACTTTGGTCGTGAACTACCTGAGTTTGCATGGGAGCGTACTGATCGCGTGAGCGATCTTCAAAGCGCAATAAAGTAGTCAGTGGCGACGCCAAGGCGACTTAACTTAAAGGCCGAAATAATTCCTCGGCCAAAAGTTAGCGCCTTGGTCAAACCCATTGTTCGTGTCTGGGTTGATTCCGGTGTATTTCATTTAGATTCCGCCTTTGATTATGCAGTTCCTGAAGAGTTTTCTCACCTTGTAGCAGTAGGCGTGCGAGTGCAAGTGCCATTTAATGGCCGTGAAGTCGAAGCCATCGTGTTGGAGCGACTAGATGAAACAAAAGTAACCGGTGCAATCAAGACGATCACTAAAATTCTCTCGCCACATCCAGTTGCAACATCTACATCCTTAGAGTTAATTACCCTCGCGTCGCAGCATTGGGGAGCCCATCCCTTCGATATTCTGCGATCGGCCATACCTCCACGGGTGGCGGCAGTAGATAAAACCTTTGTTAACGTTTCTCAAGATGAGTTTAAGGCGCCTGCATCACAAGGAATCTACGCCTTCATCGCCTTTGAACCTTTTGAAAGCCCGCCCGAACAAGTTGTTAGGCACATTCAAAAGGCGCTTGCACATGGCTCAGTTTTACTCATAGCCCCGGATGAGGGCGATATTGATGCCATTGTAAAGAGTGCAGCGCGAGTTGGAATTCCATTTCTACGCTTGGATAGTTCGCTACCTCGTGCAATTCGCTATCAAAATTATCTTAAAGCGATGGCGGCGCAGAAAGTTTTGGTAATCGGCGCACGCGGTGCGGTCTTTACTCCTATTGCCGATTTAAAGACCATCATCGTCTATAAGGAATCATCGCATGATCATTACGAGATTCGCACTCCCGCGTGGAACGTTAAAGATGTGGTCAAACTGCGCAAAGGTTTAGAGAATCTAGATGTTTACTTTACGGGCTATACGCCCTCCCTTGACCTATCCCTTCAAATAGAGAACAAGCAACTGGAATATGTAGCCCAAAATCATCGATTATCGGTGAAAGCTTTCTCATCGGAGGATGGAACGTTACTGCCGGGCAAGATATTTACACCTATACGTAAGGCGTTGGCACGTGGACCAGTTCTCTTCCTTGTGCCACGTAAAGGTTATGGAAATGCGCTGCTGTGTGCCCACTGTAAAAATTTGGCCATGTGCGCGTGTGGATCCAGACTTGTCGTAGTATCAAAAGGCGCCGCGCCTAGTTGTACGACCTGCTTATCAACGTATCCGGATTGGAAATGCTCGTGGTGTCAACGTGATAAACAATATGTAGCGGCTCGGGGAATTGAACGTGCGAGTGAAGAGATTTCACGTGCCTTCACCGGCCTTCCTATAATCCTTTCATTCGGTGATGTTATAAAGGGCTCAGTCGAATCGAAACCATCTATCGTTTTATCTACGCCAGGAGCTGTTCCAAGAGTGAATGGTGGATACGGGGCTGTAGTAATTCTTGAAGGGTTGAAGTTTTTCGCACATCCAGATTTACGAGCTCAGGAACGCGCGCGCGAATTATTCTTTGAAACTGCAGCAATGATAAACGCTAAGGGGGAGGTCTTGCTTAGTATCGATGAAGCACATCCAATAGTCGCCTCGCTGATTAGATGGAGCCCGGGTGCAATGATTCGCCGAGAGTTAGCAGAGCGGGGGGAGATTCCACTTCCTCCATATGTACGAAGTGCCGTTATTACTTCTCCAACTCCCGAGGCAACAACGCTTTTCTCAGGTCTAGAAAAGGCGATCGAGAGCCAACGATTGCCGTCAACGGTTAGAGTCTTCGGTCCCCACGATGCTGGCAAGGGATTGTCAAAAATCGTTTTATATTCGCAAGGAATGGATTCGAAGGCGCTAGTAGATTTCTTACACGAGCTACAACGCCGCCGAAGCATCGCTAAAAAGGAGCTTCTCGGAATCAAAGTTGATCCATATTCGTTATAGCTCTTTGGTAGGCTTGCTAAATGGGCATTCAAGAGATTCGTTATTTTGGAGACCCTGTCCTGATAACTCCAGCAAGCCCGGTTATTGATTTCGATAAAGAGTTAAGAACGTTGGTAGCAGATCTCACCGAAACAATGTTAGAAGCACCTGGCGCAGGTCTGGCAGCACCTCAAATTGGAGTTTCCCTTCGCGTTTTTGTTTGGCATGTTGATGACGTTCTTGGCCATCTGATTAATCCAACGCTTGTCCTAGGTAGCGAAATCGAAGAAGATGATGAAGGTTGCTTATCTTTTCCCGAACTAACCTATCCAACGCCCCGTGCAATTCGCGCCGTAGCTAATGGGTTTAATATGTTTGGTGAACCGATATCCGTTGATGGATCTGATTTGTTGGCCCGAGCCCTCCAACATGAGACCGATCATTTAGATGGAATTCTCTTTATCGATCGCTTGAGTAAAGCAGAGAGAAAACTTGCGATGAAGGAGATTCGCGAGAGCGATTGGTTTAACGAGGCGGGGGCAAATATTCTGATTAAAGAGTCGCCGCACACCATCTTCGGACGGAACACGTAATGCGCATCGGAGTAGCGGCTACTCCGGAAGTTGCTATACCTACAATGGAGTGGCTACTTAATTCTGGACATGAGTTGAGCTTAGTAATTTCACAGCCCGATAGAGCCGCAGGTCGGGGACTTGAGTTAAAGGCCTCACCGGTAAGTCTGTGGGCGATTGGAAAAGGGATACCTCTGCTGCGGCCAGAAACTCCCGCTGAGTTAGTCGGAGCAGTTAATAATCTGGATTTAGTTCTAACAATTGGTTATGGCGTACTTTTGCCGCAAGAGATTCTCGACCTCCCTCGCTACGGATTTATGAATCTGCATTTCTCACTTTTGCCAGCGTATAGGGGAGCCGCCCCAGTTCAACGCGCAATTGAGCATGGTGAGATTGTTACTGGTGTCACTGTTTTTAAACTAGATGCGGGAATGGACACGGGCCCGATTTATAGCAGCGCCACTTTAGAGATTGCTCCGCAATGGCGCACATCTGAGTTGATGACTGCCTTGTCCACCATGGGTCCTCAAGTAGTTGGCGAAGCTCTTACTTCAATTGAAGAATCGAAAGCACCAACTCCGCAATCAGGTACCAGCTCGCTCGCGCCTAAGTTAAGTAGGAACGAAGCCAAAATATCGTGGAACGAAGACGCCCGCACGATAGTTAATCGCATTCGTGCTTTCTTCCCCGCACCCGTTGCATGGTGTTTATTTCGAGGAGATAGTTTTAAAATCACCTCTGCGCAAGCCTCGGATGCAAAACTAAAGCCAGGGGAGATTGCCGTTATTGATGGCGATGTCGTAGTTGGTTGCAGCGACGCAACCGCTATCTGCCTATTGAAAGTTATACCTGCCGGTAAGAAAGAGATGGATGCTAAGGATTGGGCTCGTGGTGCACGGTTGAGTAACGGAGAACTCCTTGGTTGAAGCGCGTCGTAATACTTTCAAATCGCCTAAACCAGATGCCGCTCGATTGCTGGCCTTTGATTTGATCACTGAAGTAAACCGTAATGAGGGTTATTCAAACTTACTTTTGCCGCAAGCGTTGAGTTCTAGTTCAATGGAGGAGCGCGACCGTAATTTAGTCACAGAACTTGTTTATGGAACGCTGCGGATGCAGGGCAAACATGATTGGATTTTGGCGCAAATCAGCGATCGACCTTGGCCAGAAGTAGATCCCGGAATCGTCGATGTTGCTCGGCTCGGTGTACATCAGATTCACGAAATGCGAATTCCAGACCATGCCGCAGTTGCTGCAACCGTTGAGGTAGCAAGAAAGAGAGTGGGCGAATCCAAAGCTAGTTTTGTTAATGCACTTCTGCGAAGTGTCACACGTAAAAGCATGGAGGAGTGGTTTGCGCCATTAGCCGCGATTAAGGATCCAGTTACCCGAATGGCGATTCAATACTCTCACCCAGAGTGGATTATTTCGGCCTATTACGATCTTTTAAAGGATTGGGAGCAGGTTGAGGCGGCACTCGCAATTAACAACGTTCCGGCAACTCCAACGTTAGTTTCATGGCCTGGTTTTTCAACGCAAGAGGATTTAGTTGCACTTGGCGCCCAAACTACGCAATTCTCCGAATTCGGTGCCTCGTTCAAAGGCAACCCGGGAAGTTTAGATATTGTTCGCCATCGTTTAGCTGGAGTCCAAGATGAGGGATCGCAGTTAGTTGCCACGGTATTTGCGCGCGTTGCGAACGGACAGTCATGGCTTGATCTTTGTGCAGGTCCTGGAGGAAAGGCTGCACTTCTATCTGCAATTGCTTCAACACGCGACATTAAGTTCACCGCTAATGAGATCTCAACACCTCGTGCTAACTTAGTAATGAATGTTGTCCATGGCGCGCGTGTATGGGTGGGCGATGGTCGCGAAATCGCCTCACATGGCGAGAGTTTCGATGCAATTTTAATTGATGCGCCGTGCACCGGTCTTGGCGCGCTGCGTCGGCGCCCCGAAGTACGTTGGCGTCGTTCGCTGAAAGATTTACGCGAACTCACGCAGTTGCAACGCGAGTTGATCGAATCCGCAATTTCCGTTTTGAAACCTTCAGGGGTTTTCGGCTATGCGACATGTTCACCTCACTTGGCCGAAACCACGGTTCAAGTTAACGACATATTGAAGAATCATCCTGAATTAGAGCTCATAGATATAGCCCCATACCTTCCAAAAGGCCTTGAATCGGCCACCCGTGGGGGAGCAATGGCGCTCTGGACTCATCTACACGGCACAGATGCAATGTTCTTAGCTCTCCTTCGAAAGAAAAGTTAGGATATTGCGATGACCCGTGAAATCAGAATCACCCCAAGTATTTTAAATGCTGATTTAACGAAATTGAGTCAAGAGATTGCCCGTATTGCCGGTGTTTCCGACCTTCTCCACTTAGATGTTATGGATAATGTTTTTGTACCTAACTTCACATTCGACTTCGAACGCGCGAGCCAAATCATCAAAGAGAGCGTCCTTCCAGTTGATGCACACTTAATGGTCGCTGATGTGGATTTAATTGCCCCGGCTTATGGCGAAGCGGGTTGTGCAAGCGTGACTATTCACGCAGAGGCGACTACAAATATTGCATCAACGCTGCGCGCGATTCGCCACACTGGCGCACGCGCCGGTTTAGGTATTAAACCCGGAACCAAAATTGAAGATTATGAAAGCTTTAGCGATCAAGTTGATATGTTTTTAATTATGACGGTAGAACCGGGTTTTGGTGGTCAAAAGTTCATGCATGAGATGATGGAAAAGGTGCGGCGCACTCGTAAATTAATTGGTGATAGACCTATATGGCTGCAAGTCGATGGCGGCATCTCGATAGATACGATTGCAGAGGCGGCCGAGGCTGGCGCCGATACCTTTGTTGCCGGCAGCGCCGTATTTAACGCCGGAGATCCAGCGGCGATGGTCCTTTCATTACGCAATTGCGCAACCTCTGTGGCAGACTAAGCCCACGTTGTTCCGGGGGTCGGTGTTAATTCCGAACCGGCGGTAAAGTCCGCGACCCAGTCACATCCAGTGATTGGTTGATTTGGTGTAATTCCAAAACCGACAGTTATAGTCTGGATAAAGGGACATGTGAGCATCTGTGCTACCTGCACATGTGCTTACTGTGTTGCTTCCTGGAGCTTTTCATCCTAGGAAGGATCAACTATGAACATCATTAAGTGGCTTTTTGAAACAAATGTACATTTTGGAAGTAAATCAATCGCCGTTCGCGAAATTTTAGGCGGAACTTTAGGTCTATCGAGTGCAATTTTAGGTGCACGCCGAAAAGTATCTGCGTGGCCGATTGGCATTGCAGGAGATGCGCTTCTTTTCACCGTATTTCTTGGAGCGGTATTTGCTTATGCCGATCAACCTTCGGCCAATTTCTATGGGCAAGCCAGCAGGAATCTTTTGCTGATAATTGTCAGTGTCTATGGCTGGATTCGTTGGGCACGACATACCCGTGCCAATGGCAAGACACAACCACCAGTATCACCACGTTGGACTACCTCAAAAGAAAAACTCGTATTGTTTCCAACAATAATCATCTTTTACCTACTTTCAATGCAGATCTTTAAAGCTCTTGGCGAAAGTGGAACGTGGGTGCTTGTCGATACGTGGATCTTTACCGGGACGGCTTTGGCAACTTATGGCATGAGCCGTGGGTATGTTGAATTTTGGCTGGTATGGATTGCCGTTGACTTTGTCGGCGTTCCCTTTGCTTTTAAGAATGGCTACTACCCAACTGGGACTCTCTATGCAATCTATCTACCCTTCGTAATTTGGGGCTTTATGTCCTGGCTACGAATATCTAAGCTGGAGGCTAATTCAGAACCCGCGGTCGTTGGAGCATAGTAAACTTCCCGAATGAAATCCTTTGATTCCTTATGGAGTGAGCTCGCAGCCAAAGTTGCGAGCCGCCCAGAAGGTTCGGGAACCGTGGCTGCAGTTGATGCAGGTGTGCATACAATCGGTAAAAAGATCTTAGAAGAGGCCGGTGAAGTGTGGCTGGCTGGTGAACATGAGTCAAATGATGCTCTTGCCGAAGAGATAAGTCAGTTGATTTACCACGTGCAGACAATGATGTTAGCCCGCGGATTAACGCCCGACGACATTTATAAGTATCTCTAAAGAAGGAATCGAGAATCCATATGTTGCGAATTGCGGTGCCCAATAAAGGATCTTTAGCCGAAGCGTCAATATCGGTTTTGCAAGAGGCCGGTTACAAGCAGCGCAGTGATAGTCGTGATTTAGTTTTGGTCGATGCCGATAATAATGTTGAGTTCTATTACTTGCGACCACGAGATATTGCAATCTATGTCGGATCAGGCGAACTAGAAGCTGGGATTACGGGCAGAGACTTGCTTATAGATTCAGGCGCAGATGCTAAAGAAGTATTGTCCTTAGATTTTGGTGGCTCTACTTTTCGCTTTGCGGGTCCAGTTGATCAGAATTTCACCGTCGCAGATATCGCTGGCAAGCGAGTTGCAACGGCATATCCCGGCTTAGTGAGCGCACACTTATCCGACCTAAAACTCACGGCCGAGGTTGTGCGACTCGATGGCGCAGTTGAAAGCAGCGTGCGTTTAGGCGTCGCGGATTTGATTGCCGATGTAGTGAGCACTGGAAATACGCTTCGACAAGCTGGGCTAAAGATTTTTGGCGAGCCAATTTTGACCAGTGAGGCGGTAGTAATTACTCGTCAAGGCGTTGAGGTTAGAAGCGAGCTTGAAGTGTTGATACGTAGATTGCAGGGAGTTGTCACTGCCCGCAAATATGTTTTGCTCGACTACGACATTCCCTCTGCAACTGTTGAGGCGGCTTGCGCAATTACTCCAGGTTTAGAGTCACCAACCATCTCACCTCTCCAAAAACCAGGTTGGGTCGCAGTACGCGCGATGGTCTTGCGCAAAGATACAAACCGAGTGATGGATGAACTATGGAATGTGGGAGCACGCGGGATACTAGTTACCGATATTCACGCCTGCAGATTGTAAAAAACTAGTTAGTTTCCGAATCAATTGCTTCGCGAGGTATTCCGAGTAGATAGAGAACTGAATCAAGGTATGGGGCGCTCACACTGCTATCTGCGGCCGCTTTGACTGCTGGTTTTGCATTGAAGGCAATTCCTAAGCCAGCCGCTGCGATCATATCTAGATCATTTGCACCATCTCCGATGGCTACAGTCTGCGAAATACTTATCGACTCCTCGGCCGCGAACTCATGAAGTGCTTGTGCTTTGGCCGCTCTATCGATAATTGGACCCAAGACTTCGCCCGTAAGTTCACCATTGTGAATGCCTAATTTATTGGCCCGAAAACTCGTGATTTGGAGCTCGTTCATTAAGGGTGAAATTACATCGGTGAATCCTCCCGAAACCACAGTTACTACATGACCTAATCGATGCAACGTTTGAACCAAGGTTTTAGCACCAGGAGTGAGTGTGATTTCACTTTGAACTTCCTTGATAACGCTCTCCGGTAACCCTTTAAGTAGTAGCACACGCGCACGTAGCGATTGCTCAAAATCTAACTCACCGCGCATAGCCGACTCTGTTATTTCTTGCACAAGCTGGCCTTTGCCTGCCTTAGCGGCAAGTAAATCAATGACTTCTTGCTCAATTAAAGTTGAATCAACATCTAGTTGAATCAGTTTCTTACCAAATCGCAAATTCCCACTTGGTTGGATAGCAATATCAATGCCATGTGTGGCAGCTACAACCGACAGGGATGCACTTAAAGCCTCTTGTTTCGCACCGGATACGAGAAACTCTATAGCCGTTACTGGAGTTGATGCAGTTCGAGTGACACCTTCAATATTTCCATCGGCCTCGGCAATTGCCCCAGCAACGTTAGCGACCGCCTCGGGCAATAGTTTCGTGGTCAAAACTACGACGTGCAACAATCCTGCTTTAGTTGAGATGCTAGAAGTATTCGTCTGGGCATAGAGAGTTGCGATATCAACATCAAGTCTGGTGGCACAAGCTTGTAGATCGTCTTCAATCGCCTTTTCATGAGCGGGATTCAAAGCGATGAGTACGGTCAAAATTAATCGATTACTTATAACCACCTGCTCAATATCTATAATTGAGATTGAAAACGGAGCCAACGTATCAAATAGTTCTTGCGTAATCCCTGGCTTATCGACTCCGCTGAGCAGAATCAGACCAGTGAACTGCTCAATTGTGCTCATAATGGAGCCAAGGTTATCGCGAATCACGCCGGGCTAGATGCCAAAACCGCCTCCCAATGCTCTCTCACCGATTATCCTTTTCTTCTATGGCCAGCGGATCTGTTTTAGAAGTTATGAATGTGTCGGTTCGACGCGGAGAAAAGATCATTCTGGGACCCATCAACTTCACAATAAATTCGGGGGAGCGTTGGGTCATCCTTGGGCCAAATGGTGCGGGAAAATCTACTTTGCTTCAGATTCTTGCAACCAAAATATTTCCAACTACCGGAACGGTTTTGATTTTAGAGAAGGAAATGGGTCGAGTAGATTTATTTGAACTGCGCACTCGAATTGGTCTATGTGGAGCGATTCTTGCCGAAGATATTCCGGCCGATGAATTAGTCAAAGATGTCGTTTTAACGGCGGCGTACGCAATTTTGGGTAGATGGAATGAAGCTTATGATCTTTGGGATGAATCTCGCGCGATGGCACTGCTGACAACCTTTGGCGTACGCGAGCTAGGTGATCGCCTATACGGAACGCTAAGCGAAGGAGAGCGAAAGCGAGTACAGATCGCTCGTGCGCTAATGACCGATCCTGAACTTCTATTGTTGGATGAACCAGCGGCGGGCTTAGATGTTGGTGGCCGAGAAGATTTGTTGCGCAGGTTTGCTGACTTTTCATTGGATGCGACTGCACCTGCAACGGTTTTAGTTACACACCACATTGAAGAGATTCCGGTCGGTACGACTCATGCGCTCCTGTTAAAAAACGGAATCATTGCTGTATCTGGTCCCGCCGAGCAGGTCATCACGAGTGAACATATCTCAGCTATATTCGATACGCCTATCGAAGTTAGTTCGGTAAATGGCCGATTCTCAGCGCGAGCTTGGATGTAGCGTGAGTTTGTTCGACCAGTTACATCCAGAGTGGAAAGTCGCACTCAATCACTTGCACGATGCTTTAAATCTTATAGATTCGCAGCTTGATCCATCGACTCTGGCCCCTGACTATGACAATGTTATGCGTGCATTAACTACACCCATTGATTCAATTCGAGTGGTGATTTTTGGTCAGGATCCATATCCGACACCGGGTTATGCAAATGGGTTGGCCTTTTCAGTTAAACCAGAGATTTCAAAACTTCCGGCATCGCTTAAGAATATTTTTACAGAGTTAGAAAGTGACCTTGGTGGGCCAATGAGTACGAACGGTGATTTAACCAGATGGGCTAATCAAGGTGTTTTGCTGCAGAATCGCATCTTAACGACCCAATCTGGTGCAACTATGAGCCACAAAAATTTAGGATGGCAGAAGTTTACCGATGAAGTAGCCAGAGTATTGGGGAGTAGATCGGTCATTGCAATTCTCTGGGGTAAAAACGCGCAGGAACTAGAGCTTTATTTCAAAGCTGAACTCGTAATTACATCACCACATCCGAGTCCACTCTCTGCTTATCGTGGATTTTTCGGTTCTAAGCCATTTTCGAGAGTTAATGCAATCTTAGTTGCACAAGGTCAATCGCCCATTAGTTGGTAGTTACATAGGAAAGCCCCGCAGATTTCTCTGCGGGGCTTTCCTACTTTAGAGGTTTTAGTTACCCAATCCACCCACTAATAGGTGCTGAGAGGAAGTAGATAACGAAGAGCGCAGAGACCAGTAGAAGCAAAGGATGAACATCCTTGCGACGACCCTGAGCAAATCGAATCACTACGTGTGAAACAAAGCCTGCACCGATTCCAACTGAGATGCTGTAAGTAAATGGCATCAAGATGATCGTAAGGAAAGCCGGAATAGCAATTCCCAAATCGGTCCAATCAATGTCTTTCACTTGTGTCATCATCAAGAATCCCACGATAACCAACGCTGGAGTAGCGGCCTCATATGGAATAATTGCGACAAGAGGAGATAGGAAGATTGTTAACAAGAAACAGATGCCCGTTACAACTGAGGCAAGACCTGTTCGGGCTCCCTCACCTACACCTGATGCCGATTCAATATATGAAGTATTGGATGAGATTCCTGCGGCGCCACCTGCAGCTGCAGCAATTGAGTCAACAAGCAAAATCTTCTCAATGTTTGGAACAGTTCCGTCAGCACCAATTAAGCCTGCTTCGTGACCAATAGCTGTCACAGTGCCTACTGTGTCAAAGAAATCCGACAGAAGTAGCGTGAAAACTAGAAGAATTCCCGAAACAAGCGAGATTCGACTGAAAGAACCGAGCAAGCTGAAATGTCCCAATAAGGAAAAGTCAGGGGTTGAAGTAATCGATGTTGGGAGTTTAGGAATATTTAAACCCCAGCCCTTTGGATTGCTTTCGGTTGGTGAGATGAAACTTGGGCCAATCTTAAATGCGGCCTCAAGAATAATCGCCAAAACGGTTGCTGCAACGATACCAATAAGTAGCGCACCCTTAGTTTTCTTAACCATCAAGATGGCGATTAAGAGTAAACCGAAGATGAATACAATGATTGGCCAACCCGTTAGATTTCCACCATCACCAAGTTGAACTGGAACTGGTCCAGTACCGGTACGACGCACGAAACCTGAATCCACCAAACCGATTAGAGCGATGAATAGACCAATTCCGACAGAAATTGCGTATTTCAATTGCTGTGGTACTGCCCTAAACACGGCGGTACGAAAACCGGTAAGAACTAATACGGTAATGATTAAGCCCTCAAGAACGACAAGACCCATTGCATCGGCCCATGTCATTTTGGAAGCGATTCCATAAGCGACGAAAGTATTGAGACCAAGTCCTGTTGCTAGAGCTAATGGGAAATTACCAATGACTCCCATAAGAATTGTGAGTACGCCCGCAACGAGAGCCGTTGTGGCGGCAATCAAGGGGAGATTTTGACCAAATGCAGAAAACCCTCCGAGGAATTTTTTATTGCTATCGACTGCTCCACCGAGGATCAATGGATTTAGTGCAACGATATAAGCCATTGTGAAGAACGTGACGATTCCGCCTCGGACTTCACGACTTAGCGTTGACCCTCGCTCAGAGATTTTAAAATACGTATCGAGCATGAATTATCCCTTTCTGTTGTGGTGATAGACCGGAGGAACTCCTTGCAGCCTGCACACGAGTACCACCTGAGGGAAGATGGTTAAAAGGTTAACGCGTACTAGTCAGTAAGTCGGGCTACAACACCAAGGGCGACGGCGATAGATTGACCAATCAATGCCGCAAAAAGCACGGTTCCAAGGCCAACTTTGCCCCCTAATAACGCCCCGAGGACCACAACGGTGACCTCGATACCCAAACGGACACGCCCAACTCTTATGCCGCTGCGCTGATGAATTGCCGTCATTAGGCCATCTCGAGGACCCGGTCCAAGGCCACACGTGATGTAGAGGCCTGTGGCTATGCCAATCATTCCGATGCCAAGAAGGCAGATGAATAATCCAAGGATGAAACTGTGCTGAAGCGGAACAAGATCAACACCAATTTGAATTGCTACGGCGATAATCACCAAATTAGAGAGCGTGCCGAAACCTGGCTTCTCTCGAAGCGGAATCCACGCAAGTAGAACGACTGCACTGATTGCAAAAGTCGACCAACCCATTGAAATGTTCAAATGTTTTGAGAGACCTTGCGCCAGCACTGACCAAGGACCATTTCCAATATTGCTTTGAATCACAAATGCATCGCCCAAGCCAAATATGAAAAGCCCTATAAAAAGAATAAGCACGCGAAGGGGTTTGATATCCCAGCGACCATTGCCGGTCCAAGGAGTCATCGGAACGGTGCGATGAGGCCGTAGAAACTCCATAATTGGATTAGTTGACATTCGTGGAGTCTAGTGGAAATGCTATGAACCCGCCTTGCTTCTAGATTTACTTCTGCGTAGCCTGCTCTAATGTTTCCAGGAATTGGCACGCTCATTAACGTCGTCGGAATTATTTCCGGAGCATCCATTGGTGTAGTTATAGGCAATCGAATGGGCGTCAAGACGCGCACTTTGCTCACTGACGTGTTGGGCTTGGTTGCACTCTTAGGTGCAGCCTCAGCGCTCATACCAATGTGGTCGCAGGGCTTTTCATCTGCATTTCCAAAAGGTTGGGCGCTTCTAGTTATTCTCGGCTCGCTTTTAATAGGTGGACTCATAGGTTCGGCACTTGATCTTGAATCACGCCTGGACTCATTCGGACAAAATCTTCGTAGACGGTTCAGGGCTTCGGAGGAGAGTCGTTTCGTTGAGGGTTTTGTTTCAGCTTCGTTGCTCTTTGCAATCGGCCCACTTGCAATTCTCGGATCTATTAGCGACGGAATGTCGAGTGGAATCGATCAACTATTACTCAAAAGTACACTCGACTTTTTTGCTGCGATGGCCTTCGGAAGCTCTCTCGGTTGGGGCGTCGCGGTCTCTGCACTTGCCGTGGGTATTTATCAGGGGTTTTGGACAATCGCGGGGTTTTTTCTTGGCCAGATATTGAGTACGTACCAAATCGATGCCATGACTGTTGTTGGAGGCGTCATGCTTATTACCATAGGAATGAAGCTACTTAATATCAAAAACGTTGCAGTCGGAAATCTCTTGCCGGCCCTTGCGGTGGCACCGCTTTTAGCTTTAGCTGTACATAGTTTTCATTAGTTTTTTCCGGTTTTCGCTCACGAAGTGGGGGTAGGTGCAATGGAGAGAAAACCTATGCGCCTTGGCGAAAATCGTGAGGAAGTTCTTGATTTTGCTACCTCTATTACTAAAGCAGCTTGGAAATCTTTCGATCAAGCGCGTTTAATCGAACCAGTCATTGATTCGCAGAATGAAGCTCTCTTGTCTCAAACAGCGCCTGAGCTGGGTATTGATCCATTAATTGCGCTCAATGAAGCTAGCTCTCTCCTCAATCAATCTTTAGCGCATGCACGACCTAGATTCTTGGCTTACGTTGGATCTAGTGGATTGGAGATCGGTGCCATTGCCGATTTACTCGCTGGCTCCTATGACATCAACATGGCCTTAGCCGCCGGCGCTGCGACGAGAGTTGAAAATCAAACCGTTCAGTGGGTATCAGAGTTTCTAGGTTACGAATGCGCCGGGGGATGGTTTACAAGTGGAGGGACAATCTCAAACATAAATGCCTTGGTTGCAGCTCGCGAGAATGCACTTCCGGGTTCCCGCATTCATGGGTTATCGAAAACTAAATCTGCGATGTACTGCTCGCAAGAGGTTCACTATTCAATCGTTCGTGCGGCGGAGTTGATGGGTTTAGGAAGTGCTTCGGTTCGCAAAGTGGCAATAGTTAGTGAAGGTCGTGGACTCAACCCGGTAGTTCTGGAGGAGTTAATATGTGCCGACATCGATGCAGGAGTTGTTCCGATTTGCGTTGTAGCAACGGCCGGTACAACTTTGACGGGTGCAATAGATCCGATTAATGACATTGCCGATATCTGCGAAAAATATGGAATTTGGTTGCATGTTGATGGTGCGTATGGTTTACCTGCAGCGTCGACATCGCGTGCACCGTTATTTGCTGGTTTGAACCGCGCCGACTCTGTAAGTGTCGATGCGCATAAATGGATGTATGTTCCTAAAGCGTGCAGTATTTTGATGATCAAGAAGCAAGCGCCCTTTGCTCGAGCCTTTGGTCATGATGAGGCCTATATCCCGCATGATGAAGAGATTCTCAATCCAGTTGATATGACGCTTGAATACTCTCGACCTTTTAGAGCGCTCAAACTTTGGCTCGCAATGCGGGTTCACGGTATGAGTGAGTTCCGAGCTGCCCTGGAAGGTAATTTGGCCCAGGCGAACTACTGCTACGAAAAGGCGCGTGATTGCGGTGAGTTTGAAGTACTACCTTTTCATCCAGTTCTGAGCACAGTGCCAATTCGCCACATAGTTAAAGGCTGTCCCGATGTAGATGTTCATAATCGCGAACTTGCTCAAGCGATAATGAACGACGGTTCATCCTATGTATCACCGGCAATTATCGATGGTCAGCAGTGGCTTCGCCCTTGTTTTACTAACATTCGTACCACATTGACAGATGTTGATGTTTTCCTCGAAAGCGCAATCGAACTTGGAATCGGTTTATGCCCAACCCATGGGACTGCTAACTAGATAGTTGTGGCATCAATCACGAAGCGGTATTTGACGTCGCTTGCAACAGTACGTTCATAAGCTTTATCAACGTAACCAGCTGAAATTACCTCAACATCGCTCACGATTGCGTGCTTCCCACAGAAATCCAACATCTCTTGAATCTCCGGAATGCCACCAATCATCGATCCGGCAATACGTCGGCGCCCATCTAGAAATGAACCCGCGTTTACGGCATATGGGTTACTTGGTAAACCAATCACA
>CAILBF010000062.1 GCA_903832395.1 uncultured Actinomycetes bacterium
ACTCAATCCATATTTCCCAGTTCTCTATACAGGCGAAGCAGGTCGCGTAGCTCATGAGTGCATCTTGGATTTACGCGAAATTACGAAAATCAGTGGCGTAACTGTCGATGACATCGCCAAGCGTTTAATGGATTACGGATTCCATGCTCCAACAATGAGTTTCCCGGTATCTGGAACGTTAATGATTGAGCCAACCGAGAGCGAAGATATTGCCGAAATCGATCGTTTTATCGCTGCGATGGTCGCAATTCACGGCGAGATCACCGAGGTCATAAATGGCGTTATGCCAGTGGAGGAGAGCGCACTTCGCCATGCTCCTCACACCATTGAGTCGGTTACCAGCATCCTTTGGGAGCATTCCTACACTCGTGAGAGCGCCGGACTTCCAAGTGCGCGTAGCGGCCTTGTGAGCGGAGAAATCATTGGAATGCCAGGCAAGTACTGGCCAACTGTGGGGCGCATTGATGGGGCGCACGGGGATAGGAATTTAATATGTTCCTGCCCACCAATCTCTGATTTTGCCTAACTTTACATAATGTAACTTATCGGCGATTATCCATACGCCGGCGATGAGTCGTTGCAACGATGATCAGCCATAGAAAGCTGCCTATACGCGCCCAATCTCCGGCCTTATCTCTAGGCGTCTGACTCGTAATTAGTCCAGGTTGGGCAAATATGTGGGCATTTGTGTGAATTGGGCTTCGCTGGAGAATATTTCCTTTGTAATCAATGGTCGCTGAAATTCCAGTTGTCGACACTGAGAGAATATTTCGTCCATGCTCTATAGCTCGAATCCTTGTGATGGCTAACTGCTGTGAACTTTCCGGCGAAATACCAAAAGTTGCACTATTTGTTTGGACAACGATCAAATTCGAACTCTTGGCTGCAGTACTTACAAGCTTGTCATCAATGAGTTCAAAACAGATTATCGGTGCGATTTTTGCATTCTTTATCGTGAAGACTTTTGGTGTTGTACCGGGCGAAAAGTCGACAACGTTATTGGCAAATGGCGAAATTTTGGTGGCTAATGCACGAAGTGGAATGTATTCACCAAAAGGGGTCAAGTGTTGCTTTACATAGATATTTTGACTCTTATTTGTCCACGCAATAGAAACGTTTTGAAAATGGCCCTGCGAACGTATGACTGCACCAAGAACTATTGGTTTAGTGAATGAATCTAACGTTGCTTTAACGGTTGGGTTAGCAAATGGATCCACGTCAACAGCGTTCTCAGGCCACAATAGGAAATCGACGTTACTGTTTTCTTTTAGCGCTTTTCTGCTTTCAGTAACATGCATATAGAAAACCGCGGTTGCGCGAGAATTGAAATCCAAACCTAACTGCGGAACGTTACCTTGGACTAATAGTGCATTAGTGTGCCCTGAAATTGCAATATTGGTCGGAATCAATAACAACAATAGTGGCAACACCGCGATAAGAATTACTAATGATCGCTCCCCTGCCACAATTGAATAAAGAATCCAGGAAAGAATCAGAACAATCGCAGTTAACCCCGTTACTCCCCCAAATGCGGCGATGGCGCGATACGGTGAATCCGATTGGGAGAAAGCAATTCGAAGCCAGCCGAATCCCCCAAATGGAAAGCGAGCTCGAATCTCCTCCGTAATTAAAAAAATCAAGGGATAGAAAACCATCCCGTATTTCTTCGTTAGAGCGAGTGGGAGAAAAAATAACGCTTGGCCGAATGCCAGCATGATCCATGGCATCGAGCCCACGTAAATGCCCGTCCAATGAAGTGCAATAGCGTTAAAAACTAGGCCGAAGAGAAAAACATTTCCAATGACATGTTTAGTTCTGGAAAGGCTGTACATGTGAAGTCCCAGAGCTAATGGAGCCAGCCACCACAGCGCAAGTGGAGCAAAGGCGCCTGACAGGAGAACGGCGCTAAGAATGCTAAACAAAAAACTTACCAACCGAGAGCGCTGATTAAACGATCAACGCTTGCACCAAGTCCGTAGCGCTCCTTGAACTGATAAATCTGTGATAAATCACCCGGCGCAGTTGGCATAAGTAAACTGGTCTGAGGCAATGCAACGTTACGTGCAACTTGAACTACGGTTGGAGCGATCTTCAAATAATCCGTACCTGCAATAATCTTTTTGGCTAACGCCGGTGGTAACGACGCATGCGCTTCATGCGCTCCAGCTAAAGCATCATCAACATTTGCAAAGTTATTGGCTATCAATGCCGCGCCCTTTGCACCAATGCCTCGCACTCCAGGCAAACCATCGGAAGGGTCTCCGCGAAACATTGCAAAGAGTGCGTACCTCTCCCCCGGAATTTGATACTTATCTGCAACGTACTTTAAATCCACTAAGTCATGTTGCGATATACCCTTAGCTAAATAAACGACTTTAATATCACGTTCATCGTCAACCATCTGGAAAAGGTCGCGATCTCCAGTCACAATGCGAATAGGACCCTTTTCGGTTTCAGCGTAGGTAGCCATAACGTCATCTGCTTCGAAGTCATCGACACCTACGACTGGAATTCCAAAGAGATCAAGTAAATCCAAAAGAATAGGAATTTGCGGTGTTAGCGTCTCTGGCTCTTCCTCTTCATCGCCCTCTTCTTCCAAACGATTGGCTTTATAGTCGGGAAACAATTCAACTCTCCAACTAGGTCGCCAATCTCCATCTAAGCAAGCGACAATACGATCGGGTTTGTAGATGCTCATTAAGCGGGCCGTCATATCGATGTAGCCGCGGATAGCATTAACTGGAGTTCCATCGGGTGCGACAAGAGTGTCGGGCATTCCGTAATAAGCGCGGTACCAAAGCGAAGCGCTGTCCAAAAGCATTAAAGTCATACTTCCCCCATCAAATACGACACTACGCCGCGATCGATTCGCTTAATAGCATCCTTACACACTGGTCGAAGTTTCTCGCTAGCACCAGCGATTTGATTCAACAGATCAACCAACTGTTTCGTTGAGCGAACAAAATCACCAACCGACATGTCGCTTCCTTTGAGCACGCTCTGCAATGAACCGCCGCTGGCCCATTTGTAGGAGATCCAGCAAAATCCGGCATCGGGTTCGCGTTGGGTTTTTACTCCGTACTGCGATTCAATCTCTTCAAGTTGAGCCCACACTGAAATCACTTCAGTGAGAGCATGTGAAACTCTCGGACTCGGCATCTTAGGTGCCGTCACTTCAGCTGAGCGAGACTGAAAAATCATGGACGAGACAATCGAGAGAAGTTCAGTGGCGTTCAAGTCATCAAAGAGACCTAGACGAATGGATTCAGTCAATAGAAGATCAGATTCAGCGTAGATTTTAGTCAAAATCTTTCCTTGCGCCGTGGGTTTTTCTCCCTCGATATAATTTAGGTGGTTGAGGACTTGGCAGATTTGATCAAAAGTTTTAGCAATTACGTTAGTTCGACTTTCAACGCGGGTACGTAAACCTTCATTCTCACGGTTCAATCGCCCAGCTCTTTCGGCAAAGCGTGCATGATCTTCGCGTTCATTACAACTATGGCAACTATGATTTCGCAAAGCTTTTCGAAGTTCACTTAAATCGCCCTCTAAGTGCGAACGTTGTCGGTTATCAAAACTTCTCTTCTGATCACGGCGACTCAATAGAACTTCAACTTCCTTGATTTCGCGTCGAATACTTGCATAATCGAGGAAATCTCCCAAGTGACACTGGGCGTTGACCAAGATCTCCTCGATCGCAGTTTCGTTCTTGCGAATCTGGCGGGAAAGACCCACAACGGCGCGATCGGCTTGGAACTGAGCGAATGAGGATTCCAGGGAGCGACGTGCGCGCTCCCTGCCAAAGCGGGCAATGAGATTTATTGACATGTTGTACGTTGGCGCAAAAGAAGAACGCAATGGGTAAGTGCGCGTCGAGGCTAAACCTGCAGCAGCAGCTGAATCAACGGTTGGAGACCAGAGAATGACTGCGTTTCCTTCGATATCGATGCCACGGCGTCCCGCTCTACCAGTTAACTGGGTGTACTCCCCTGGCGTGATGGGAACATGGGCTTCGCCATTGAACTTAACTAATTTCTCTAAAACTACCGAACGCGCGGGCATATTAATGCCTAGCGCAAGCGTTTCAGTTGCAAATACGGCCTTCACTAAACCGCGTTGAAACAAATCCTCAACTGCGCCTTTGAAACTTGGAAGTAGGCCGGCATGGTGGGCTGCTATCCCCCGTTCGAGGGCGGTAAGCCAATCACTAAACCCGAGGACTTCTAAATCTTCAGAGGAGATATTTGCTGTGTACTTAAGTGCCGTGGCCTTTATCTCTACCCGCTCCTCTGGCGAGGTGAGTCGTATACCTGCAACTAAACATTGTTTTACTGCGGCGTCACATCCAACGCGCGAAAAAATGAATGTTATTGCGGGCAACATATTTTCCCGTTGCAATTTCTCGATGATATCGGCCCGCGTTAATCGCTCTTTGGGTTCGTTATATCGGCCTCGACGATGTCTATCCATTGAAGATTTACGCATGGCTTCGCGTTCCCGTTGCAGGATCTCTGGATTTATCTGGCCGGGTCGCTCAAATAGATCGAGCATTCGACTGCCTATCAATACGTGTTGATACAGTGGAATGGGTCTTATTTCGCTGACGATGACCTGCGTATTTCCGCGAACTTCACCTAGCCACTCTCCGAACTCCTCGGCATTTGAGACCGTTGCCGATAGCGAAATAACTTGCACACTCTCCATTAAATGTATAAGCACTTCTTCCCAAACAGCGCCTCTGAACTTATCCGCTAAGTAGTGAACTTCATCCATTACTACGTAGCCAAGATTTGTAAGCGTCGATGAACCGGCATACAACATGTTACGCAGAACCTCAGTGGTCATGACCAAGATATCGGCTTCTCCGTTAATACTCGTATCGCCTGTCAGTAGACCAACTTTGTCGGCACCAAATTTGGCAACAAACTCAAAATATTTTTGATTAGACAGAGCTTTAATCGGCGTTGTATAGAAACACTTCTTCTTAAGATTTAATGCAAAGTAGGCAGCAAACTCGCCCACTACGGTCTTGCCGGCACCTGTAGGTGCAGCAACTAGAACACCGCTGCCCTCTTCCACGGCATGACAAGCCGCTATTTGGAAAGGATCAAACTCAAAATCGAAGGTAGCCAAAAAATCTTGCGTTACCGGGTGAGCACTTCGCACTTTGGCCGCAGCATATTTTTCAGCGGGTGTGCTCATGCGATCCAAGTCTGCATGGCACCGGGCATGCATTGAGCTTTAACGGGCAACAAACCTATTCGCTCACCATCTGCATACGCGACAGCATCGGCTTTGATTGTCACGCTTCTACTACGAACAATCTCAACTGCCGGATGTGTGACGTGAGTACCTTTAAAAACTCGCGGAAAAACCTTCAAAAACTCCAATTTAGAAATCGGATGTAGAACCATCACATCAAAATAGCCATCATGGATGTCGGCCGCAGGGCAAACCAGCATGCCACCTCCATATGAGCGACCATTAGATACTGCGATCAACATCGCCTGCGTGGTTATCGTGCGATCATCTAAAGTGATTTCATAGTGGCGTGGTTTAAAACGAGGTAACTCAATTGCAATGGCTGCGTTGTATTTCATCGGGCCTTTTGGCCACTTCATGGTGTTTGCCTTCTCATTAACTATCGAATCAAAACCTGTAGATAAAATTGCACCAAACCATTCGCCGTCTACAACTCCTAAATCCATAGACCTTGGAGCTTCGGAGATGATTCTTTCGAGATAGGTATCCAAAGCATCCAATGACCAACCGAGAGTGCGAACGAAATCATTTCCAGTACCGGCAGGAATAACGGCCAGCGGTATCTGTGCTGGGGTAGTTTTCTGGAGAACGTTGTGTGCTAGTCCATCTCCCCCAACAGCGATTACGCCAGTGCAATCTGGAAACTTCTCAATGAAGGCAGATAAATTACTCACAAGAGAAATTGCAGAACTCCCCGAAATCACCTCATGATCAATGTGGCGGGTAGTCAGATAGCCAGCAACTCTGGCACCGACTGCTGCACCTTTTCCAGAGCCTGCCGTCGGATTAATTACTAAGGCCCACATGAGGCGACCTTATCGTCCTATTCCTCGATAGGTGCGGGGTTATCGATTGCACTTACCTCTGTCGGGACGCGAGATGCCTTTTTGGAGCGACGTCTATCTACTAGAAGCGCTATTCCTCCCGCCAAAAAATAGAGGACGCAGAGCGGTACGGCAAGAAGTGCCATAGTGAAGGGATCCCCGGTTGGCGTGAATGCAGCCGTAAATAGCGTTATTGCAAACACCCAAATTCTCCACGGCCTGAGAATAGTTGCCCCACTGAGAAAACCAATTAAATTAAAAGTGAGTAAGAAAATTGGGAGCTCGAAAGCTAGGCCAAAAAGTAAAATAATTCGCATCACAAAATCGAGATAGTCATCAAATTTTACTAGATTGGACAAAGCACTCGGGGTGAAACCAAATAGGACTTTAATTGCCAAAGGCAAAACGATATAACCAAGCGTTGCACCTAACGCGAAAAAAGGTGTCGCGGAAAATAAAAAAAGAATTGAATTTCGTTTCTCTTTGCGATGCAACCCAGGGGCGATAAAGGCCCAGAGTTGATACAACCAGATGGGAGCCGAGAGTATGACGCCGGATAATAGGGCGACTTTAATTTGTAGGTTAAGGGGCCCTAAGACTCCATTGATGTAAAGGGCGCCACAATGTGTTGCTCCAGATGCCTGTGCAGCTTTTAGATCACATACTGGAAGCGCTAACTTTGTAATTATGTCGTTGTAAAAAAACCAACCGACACATGAGCCGATGAATATCGCAATGGATGAGCGAAAAGTTCTCTTACGAAGTTCTCGGAGATGGTCTAATAGCGGCATCCTTGCGTCTGAGATAGACGCCATGAATACTTATTTCTCAGGCTTACTATCGTCCTCGGTCTTCTTTTCATCAGTAGTCATTTCCTTCATCTCACTCTTAAAGATTCGCATTGAGCGACCAAGTGAGCGGGCTGAATCTGGAAGGCGCTTTGCACCAAAAAGGACGAGAACTACAATTAAAAGAATGAGTATATGGCTTGGCTCTTTTAGAAACATTGGGTACTTCCTCCGTAGACGTGTTCGTCATTAATCTTAACAAGGCTAGCCTAGAGCAACCGCTGGCGGAAAGGTCAATTATTGGCGCTGATAAATGGTCAGGATCGACTTAGCCGCAGTCGCAACCTCCCGACGAAGATCTGGTGGGTCGAGGAGTTCAATAGTTCCAGAGGATGCCAAAACCGAACGCCGTACCCACTCGTTGGAGAACGAGGAAATCTCCGGGTCGGTGAGAACTGAGGCTGAATCGAGAGCAAATCTTTCGGCAGCATCTCTTGGCCTTGAATGAACTCGAATTCTGTATGACGTTTTAATCGTGTCATCAATTTGTATCTCTAGCACTGGTTCGGCTGGAATCGAAACAAGCTCAAGGGCTTGGATGCGATCCAATCTGAACATTCTCGTAGCTGAAGCGCTTTGACAGATTCCAAATAGATATTCGACCCCACCTTCACTCCGAAGTTCGAGTGGAAGCACAACGCGCTTAGAAATCGTGTCTGAATATAACGAATGATACGTCATGCCCAGATATTGCTTTTTAGAGAGCGCACTTTCTATGACGGCAATTGTGGATCCTGCTACTGCTGGAATTGCTGCCAGTTTTGCACGTACATTAGTTCGAAGCGATAACCGCTTGACTAATGCAAGGGCTAGTCCTCTTAAATCTTGGCGATCTTCCGGCAGTGATTCAATAACTAGATCAAGCCCGAGTAGCAACGCGATCGTCTCTTCGTCATTGAGCGTGCGTGGACTAGAGAGCGTTTCGGCATTATTAATCGTTACAAATCCCGAATCAAACGAGAGATCCATGAGCTCTAGGGGCGTGTATCCGGGAAGTCCGCACATCCACAGCGTCGTTAAGTCGGCAATCATTTGCGATTGTGTCACGCTAAAGACGTCGGCTAATGCGCTCAATTCAATTCCCTGGTGAGTTGCAAGATATGGGACAAGGTCTAGAAGTCTGGCGGTGCGACTTATAGGTGTTTGAACTGGCTTATCCATGGACTCGAACAATCGTCTCAAGTGCTTCAATGATTTCGCTTCGCAGAGACTCCGGCCCAATGATGATGGCATCTTCGCCGTGCCAGAGAACTAGATCTACGATGTATGGTGAATCAAGATAGTTGATGGTGATTTGATCCCACTCGCCCTTATCGACTAAGGACAACGCGGCGCTGCGGAGCAATTGGGCTTTGCCTTTTCGAATATCAATAGTTGCGATTTTGCTTTTCTGTTCGTTCATCAAAGAGGCAAAGACATCGAAATCCTGCGGAATTTCAAAGCGACCGTTGTTTTTAACGATTGAGATCTCACCATCTATACGGTCCAGTCGGAAAGTACGCACGTCATCTTTATCTATGTCCCTGCCCGCTAAATACCAGTGGGCATCTCGGGTTGCAATTGCATAAGGTTCGATCGTTCGAAGGCGTGTCTCTAAAGTGGCAGATACATAAGTAAATGCAATCCGATCTCGCTTGGAAATTGCATTCACGATAGTTTGGAAACCACTAAATGATGTAGTCAAACG
>CAILBF010000063.1 GCA_903832395.1 uncultured Actinomycetes bacterium
ACGATTTTTCTTAGTTTTACCTACTAATTAATTTGTCCGACTGATTAATCCTGGCCTCCAGGGCCATTGCCATCGCTTCCATTAGAGCGCCCGTTACGTCGCCACTTTAAAAGTGGACCGTGTTGCTCGGCTGTGTCTGAACCACCCTTGATGCCAAGTCTAGAAAGTAGCGGGGTAATGATTCGCACTTCCGGAAAGTACTCTCGGCGGGAGGCTATGTAGCCCATAGTTATACCAAAGAGGCCAATGATATGAACTATAAGTGGAACTCCGGGAGCAAATAAAAACATTATTCCAACCCACATAGAAGCAGCGACTATTAAGCCGTGGAGCATTCGTCGAATAAAAGTTAAGAACATATTCGTGGTTCTAATCTTGGTTAATCCAATTGCTACCGGACCGCCCAAAACAACAGTCATCAATAAGATTGCGACGAGGTAAGCCAGACCCTCCATTAGAGCTCCTCCCATTCATCACGAATCACAGAAAATAATGCCATATCGATTTGAGACCCATCGTATCTGCGCGACTTCTTACGCAAGATACCTTCAAGGCTATACCCAGCGGAGACTAATAATTTCTTAGACGCGATATTTTCTACGTCGACCAGTGCCTCAATACGCTCAAAACCCATAGTTTCAAAACCAAAGTTAGTGAGCATCCTGGCAGCAGTAGTACCAACTCCCTTTCCACGAACATCGGCGTTAATCCAATAACCAAGTTCAGCGGTTAAATCAGGAAGATCCATACTATGAAAAGAGATCACGCCGGCAAATGTTGTATCGGCGCCACTTCCATAATCAATTGCAAAAGCTAACTCTGTCTTTTCAATAAAGGACCGGGGTGATTTTTCGCGGACAAAGAACTCTGCGTGTGCCATTGTGTAATCGAAAGGCACGCGTGTGAATTTGGGAATCACGGGATCTTGGCAGCTTGAGAAGATATCGGGAATATCACCTTCAGAGAGTGGACGAAGTGTGACTAACCCATACGTAAGCGTCGGAGTATGGGTAGGCCACCAAATCATTGCGAAAGTATGACAGTAAAAACTTCGATCGAGCCTTGGGAAAGCTAAACAGTTTCGTTAATGGAGCGGGAAAGCTAAACAGTTTCGTTAATGGGCCGCGCTGGCACGAAATATTTTTTGCCAATAGGAGAGGTCCACTCACATGAACCGTCGGGATTACTGACAAGTGCCCACCGGCCGTGAGTTTTCAATCGATGGTGCCGTCGACAGAGAAGCCCTAGATTTTCAGGTTTAGTTTCTCCACCGCTTTCCCAGCTCTGTGCATGATCAATATCGCCTCGAGTTGCGGGTTGGCGACAACCTGGGAATCGACACGTGCGATCTCGGGCAAGCAAGAAATCTACAAGCGCTTGCGGAGGTTCGTATTTTTCTCGACCGTAATCTAGAAGATTTCCAGTCTGAGGATCGGTAATAAATCTTTTCCATGTTGCATCCGATGCTAATTCGCGTGCGACAGATGCTGGAATTGCACCATATCCAGCAAGTTGACCGGGATTCTCTGCCAATCCAAGAAGTGTTGGAAGATCGATTGTTACATTTACTGTTACAGGGCGACGATGAGGGCGGGCATCGTCAGCATGTGTTGCTAAGGCAGAGGAGAGAATTGCAGTCAGGGCATCTGCACGCTTGTTATCGGCTGAGAGCAATGACCATGTATCGGTAGCGCCGGCTGTGCCAGATGCAGAAGTATCTTCACTTACGCCGGCTGA
>CAILBF010000064.1 GCA_903832395.1 uncultured Actinomycetes bacterium
CGGACTTTGGAATAACGCCTGAGTTGGAGCCACCTCCATAACTTTGCCCAAATACATAACAACAACACGATCAGAAATATGTTGCACAACCGATAGATCATGAGCAACAAACAGGTATGAAAGCCCGTATTCTTTTTGTAAATCATCTAACAGATTGACGACTTGAGCTTGGATAGAAACATCCAAGGCTGAAACAGGTTCGTCTGCAACAATAAATTTGGGGCGAATGGCAATTGCTCTCGCTATCCCAATGCGCTGGCGCTGACCCCCAGAAAATTCGTGTGGGAATCTATTTATATGTTCTGGATTTAACCCAACTCTTTCCAATAATTCCTGAACAGTTTTCTTGATACCACCTTCTGGCGTTAGTTTATGAATATAAAAAGAGGAAGCTACTATATCTCCAACTGTGTGGCGTGGATTGAGTGATGAATACGGATCCTGGAAAATTATTTGCATCTGGGCTCGAAGCGGTTTCATTTTTGAATTCGAGAATTTTGTTATGTCTTGACCTTGGAAAATAATTGAACCAGCGGTGGGTTCGTAAAGTTTTAATATTGTTCGCCCAACGGTTGTTTTTCCACAGCCAGATTCGCCTACTAGGCCCACTGTCTCTCCAATACCGACTGAAATATCCACACCGCCAACAGCTTTAATAGTCTGGCGCTTACGACCAATCACGCCCCCACTTGATTCAAAATATTTCAGTAAACCCCTTACTTCTAATATATTTTCACTCATAGGTGTGACCTAACTTCTTGCGCAGTTAAGTGGCAGCGCGCATGATGGTCTATCAATTTTAATTCAACTTCTGGCCTCGTAACTTTACAAATTTCACCAGGTACATACTTCGCAAATTCACATCGTGGTTCAAAGGCGCAGCCGCTAGGAAGTGAGATAAGCGATGGAGGTTGACCCGGAATAGTTTTAAGCCTAGTTCCGTGAGCCTGGTCCACTCTTGGAACTGAGGCCAATAAACCAATGGTGTACGGATGGACCGGATTTCGATAAATTTCATTGACACCACCCTCCTCTACCAGGCGTCCCGCATACATAACATTTACTCGATCGGCAACTTCAGCAACAACTCCAAGATCATGGGTAATCAATATCACCGCCATATTGAATTCACGCTGCATCTCTTTTAGCAACATAAGAATTTGGGACTGAACAGTTACATCCAATGCGGTAGTCGGCTCATCGGCAATCAAGATTTTAGGCTGATTGATCAAAGCCATTCCAATCATTACACGTTGGCGCATGCCGCCTGAAAATTGGTGAGGATAGGAATCAACTCGACTCTTAGCATCTGGAATGCCCACTAGATCCAACATCTCAATAGTTTTCTTTCGGGCATCAGACTTCGTTCCATCGTTGTGCAATAACCACGCTTCTGAAATTTGATCGCCCACTGTGAAATATGGGTGAAGGGCTGACATTGGATCTTGAAAAATCATTGAAACAGTGCCACCACGGAGCTTTCTAACTTCTTCAGAACTAGCAGTTATCACATCCGTTCTTCCCAAAACAGTATTTATCAATACCTGACCAGAGATTTGAGTTGATTTGGGATTATGGAGTCCCATGATGGCCATGCTGGAAACCGACTTACCACATCCAGATTCACCGACGATAGCTAGTGTTTCTCCCAAGTCAAGGTGAAAAGAAAGATCATCAGTCGCTTGCACCAGGCCATCGTCAGTGGGGAAACTTACGGAAAGGTTTTTTACTTCAAGTAAATGGCTCATTCCAGTCGCACTCTCGGATCTAAATAAGCGTAAGCAACATCGACAATTAAATTAAAGAAAATAAAAAACGATGCAGCCAAAAGTGTCGTACCCATGATGAGCGGCAAGTCGTAATCGCGCAGTACAGCTTTAATCGACATATAACCAAGTCCGGGTAATTGAAATACTCTTTCAGTGATGATCGCTCCACCGAGTAAGCCCCCAAAATCTAGACCTGCGTTAGTGATTAGTGGAGCAAGTGCTAAGCGTAAATTGTGTTTATACAACACATCGCGTTCAGAAACTCCTTTGGCTCTTGCCGTCCGGATGAAGTCCTCTGATGAAGTTTCAATTACGTTGCTTCTAGTTAGCCGCGTGTAAATCGCTGCATATGCCAGAGCTAAAGTAATCCAGGCAAAGATAAAGTTTCGGAAAAAACCAATTGGATCTGATAAGGGTGAGACCCAAGTTCCCTGTGTTATCGGATCAATTAAGTGAAGCAAGAAGGCTCCGATATAGATCAAAAGACCTAAAATGAAAATTGGAAGTGAAGAGCCAATTAGTACAAATGCTGTGCTTAATCGGTCGATATATGTACCCTTTTTCCGGGCTGCCAAGATTCCAAAAGAGACTCCGACAAGCATCCAAAGAAAAAATGCACCAAGGGCAAGTGTCAGCGTAAATGGGAATGCGTTAGCCATGACCTCTGTGACACAAGCGTTATTTGGAAATGAGTAACCAAAAGCTGGTGCTGGGCAATGAATTATTGCTGCACCTTCACCATAGGTGCGACCTTGGAATAACCCAAGAATAAAATTCCACCATTGGTGCCATAGTGGGATATCTAGTCCAAGTCTGTGCCTGTTTGCTTCGACCACTACCGGACTGCAGTGGATTCCACACGATAATTTGGCTGGGTCAATTGGAACTAGACCAAAAATTAAGTAGACCACCATGCTGAGGACAAAGAGCATCACAAAGGCATAAAAAATGCGCTTGATTATGTACTTCAGCATTCAGTAACGGTATCCCATCTGGAAAGTAATTGTCTTTTATCGGAAGAGCCGGGCTGTGCTTTCGCACACCCCGGCTCAACTACCTGTTACTTTTTTTGCTTGAGATGGATTGATGGATACAGCAAGGCACCGTTAGGCATCCAGAAGTCTGTACCCACGATCTTTGAACCCCACTCAAATTGCTGTTTGGTAAAGACCGGCATGATGGTCCAGTACTGATCCATCACAGTCTGAGCAAGAACTTTCCACTCAGCTGCTTGCTTTGCACGATCTGTTTCACCTTGAGCGGCGGCAACCTTGGCTGCGAAGTCCTTATAAACAGGATCATTCCAGTTTTGGTTTAAGTTAAATCCAGCATCTTTAATAAACAATGGTGGAATCACAGTTGAAGCGTTTGCCCAGTCAGCAGCCCAACCAGCGCGAGTGATATCTCCCTGCTTTGCTGGATTCATGACAGTTGGATAGTAAACGCCAGGTTCAATGAGATTGAACTTAGCAACCATTCCAGCTGCTTCCATTGCCGATTTGATCAGTGAAGCAGTTTTTTCGAGAGTTGTCGTCTTGGCCATGTCGAAATAAATGCCTGTGGTTGTTGCCCTTGCATATGCAGCAGGACATTTAGTCTTTGCTTGAGCTAGGAGCGTCTTTGCGTAGTCCGGATTACCAGTGATCTTCCAATTTGGATCATGGATATTTCCAGAAGTCGCTGCATAATCTGTTGCGATCGCAGGCGAAATTGGACTGTCAGCTGGAGCACCATACAAATCAGAGCCGCCATTGAGATCAATAATTGACTGCAGATTAATTGCATTAAAAATTGCCTTACGAACTTCAAGGCAATCTAAATGGCCTTTGGAAACATTTGCAGCCCAATAACGAACAAATGGTCCAAGGACGTTTATTCCACGGCTCTTGTACTTCGCATCGGTATGGAAGACTTTATTATTTCCATTTGCTGCTTGAAGGCCTTGATCATAGTTCACAGCATTTGGCTGGGAATCCTTGAGGAAAATTTGATCGCGTACATCTTCAGAAAGTCCAAAACGAAGTATTACCTCATCTGGATACGCAGGGCGAATTGTATCTGTCTTCTTATCCCAGTATTTATTCCGGACAAGATCTAATTTATCGCCAGCTTTAAAAGAGGCAATCATGTATGGACCGGTACCCATTGGCTTCAGGTCGTACTTATCGCCAAGATCTGCAGATTGCTTAACTGGTGCAACTGCTGGATAGGAGCCGAAGTAGTTGAAGTCACCAACAGCCTTATTAAGGTGCATAGTGATTGTGTTGCCAGAACAAGTAACTGCCTTGTCATAAAGATCTTGACCCGTCTTCTTATAAGGGCCGGCATATGCCGAAACACCCTTTGCATCTACCGGGATATCAAGCAATTGCAGTGCATAAGTTGGACCATCAAGAATTACATCGGTCGCAAAGATTCGGGATATGCCATATTTGACATCTTCGCAAGTTAATGCAGTTCCATCAGACCACTTAATTCCATCTTTCAAGGTCCAAGCCCAAGTCTTGCCACCATCGGTTGCGGTTCCCGTATCGGTTGCAAGATCTGGAACCAACTTTGAGGAATCTGCACCAGCCACTGGCTTATAACTTACGAGCGTGCGAAATAAATAGGTATTCAAGAATGCGATGTCTTCACCCGTGTAAACGCGTTGTGGGTCTAGGTGATTTAGTTGTTGAGCATTTGTAATGTAGTAAATTGTGCCAGATTTGCTTCCAGCCTTATTTGAAACAACAAATGCACCGGCAACCACAACAACGGCTGCAAGAGCCACTGCGATGAGTTTGGTGCGTGAACTTCCTGTTTTAATCTCAGCCATCTAAGTTCCAATCCACAGGTAAAAGTGGTCTTTTGACACACTGCTAGATTGGATAGTAGTGGGATTCTGCAGTTTCTATAAGAGTTTTTCTCTAGCGATTTTTAAATCTAAAGGGCGGGAGCGGGGTGATTTATCGGTCCGACTTCGGGTCTAAGGCGTCGCGCAGGCCATCGCCAAATAGGTTGAGGGCAAGAACCACGACTACAACCATCCCGGCGGGAATTATCAAGTAAGCAGGATCGCGCTGCCAGTATGAAGCAGCATCGTTTAATACAAGACCCCAGGTTGAACTCGGCGCTTGGACACCAACCCCGAGAAATGAGAATACGGCCTCCGCCGCCAAATACCCTGGAAGCGAAATGGATAAATAGATAATTGCAAGTGGCCATAGATTTGGAAGGAACTCTTTGAAAATTATTCGCCATCTTGGAGCACCGATTGCACGCGCAGCAAGAACAAATTCGCGTTCTCGCAAACTAAGAACTTGGGAACGGGTCACTCTGAAAAAGCTAGGCCAACTGAAAATTGTCAAAATAAGAACCATGACGACAATGCGTGCGCCATTGTCCTTGGCTAAACCCGTAGCTTCAACTCGCATAGTCAATGGGAGGCTAAGTGCCACAAACATAAATGTTGTTGGGAATGCAAGTAAGAAATCAGCTACTCGGCCAAGTAGTGAATCAACAAAGCCACCAAGATAAGCCGCAGTAATACCAAAAATTAAACCAATTGAAATATAGGTAAAGGCAGTAATTATTGCGATTGAAAATGAAATTCGTGATCCGTAAAGTAACAATGCCATCAAGTCACGTCCAGCACCAGGTTCGAGACCAAGTGGGTGAGATAGACTCATCCCTCCTCCAAATCCCCTTGGTAACCCGTCATTTAATTTATCCAAATAAAGATGTGTGTTATCGACACCAAATAACCCAGTGATGGCTGGAGCTAAAAATGCAATTAAAACAAAAAAAAGCGCAATTACGGCAGAGACCATGGCGACTTTGTTTCGCTTTAGGCGCACCCAAGCAATCTGGCGGGGGCTACGCTGCGCGAGTTGGATACTCATAATGGTAGATAATAACCACATGAGCTCGTTTACATTCAAGGTCAACAAAGAACTAGGCGGCTCCCTTGGGCGAAGCGGTGAGATCAGTACCCCACACGGAGTTATCCAAACTCCTGCCTTTATTCCCGTTGGCACA
>CAILBF010000065.1 GCA_903832395.1 uncultured Actinomycetes bacterium
TAAGCCAAAATCCAAGCGGCCACGACGAATAAAAAAAGCCCCCAAGAATCATCCACACATTTGGATTTGATTTGTTAAAAATCTGCCGCACATACGTGATTCTAACTGGTGGCTTGTCCGATATCACCTTTAGCGCCTGGCATACCAACCGTGCGATTGACAACATATGCCAGTAGTACTGACACCGAGAGAAATGAACTGGCAAGATAGTCGCGTTTGGATGTTTTAACGACCAATCTATCTACGAGAAAGATACCAAACAAGATCGCACCAATGTACATCCAGGCGATGTAGCGGGCTTCTTCCCACTTGGGGGGTAGATCAGCGATATGGACACCGACTATGCCTATTAAGCCAATAGTGACCGCAGTGCGCCGATTATGAAGTTCTTGTTTGAGTTGTTCTAAATTTTTCATTAGTGAAGTGTAGGGGTGGAGTCTTGTCACTGCCTTTTGGACTACTCCGCACCTTTCAGGTTTTCCATTATTGGTACCTGAATATTTGTCTAGAATTTAATGTGTGTTTACCTCACAGGACATTTCAGCGAGCAATCTAGACCAGTCTCGTCTACCCTCTAGTTTCACAACTAGAGGAGTTTTATGAAAAAAGTATTTGCAGTAGCGATAGCCCTTTGCAGTGTGGCACTCAGTTCATGCCTATCAAACCATCAGAGCAATTGAAAGACAGGAAACTTAAAAATAGTTCACTGCACAAAGCTCCAATGAAGAATCACCCATTGAACAAGATCTGCATTTGGTTAAAGGAGAGAAAAAAATGACGGCTTTAGCAGGATTTATTTTTCGCCACCGTAAAGCAACGGTGCTCATCTGGGTATTGTTTCTAGTAGGAGTAACTGCTTGGAGCCAAAATGTTGGCTCTGTTTACAGCAATTCATTTACCCTGCCAAATACCGAAAGCAAGATTGCACTCGATCTGCTCACCGCACACAATCCGGCTGAGAAGGGTTCAAGTATCCAAATCGTCTTCGCGGCTAAAAATGGGTCGGTGCTCACTCCCGCTGAAATCGATCCGATTAATGCCAAGATTAAAACTCTGACCCACGTCACTGATGTGCAATCACCATTTTCACCAAATTCGCGCGCAATTAGCGCTGATCAGAGCGTTGCTTTTTCTACTGTCTTTCTTGATGCAAGAGATATTCCAGCTGCCGCTACCAAGGTAATCATTTCGACTGCTAAATCCTTTAACTCCTCAAAATTGCAGGTTGAATTACTTGGTGATGCCGTTGCACAGGCAAATAAAGCTAAGTCAAGCTCCTCAGAATTTATTGCGCTTCTTGCTGCCTTTTTTATCTTGTTAATTACTTTTGGAAGCGTTGTCGCAACAGTCGTACCCCTTCTCGTTGCGATTGTCGGTTTAATTACTCTCTCATCCGGTGTCTCTCTACTAAGCCATATCTTTTCCATAGCCGCCTTCGCACCAATCCTTGCTGCCTTAATCGGACTTGGTGTCGGAATCGACTACGCACTATTTATTGTGACCCGTTTTAGACAGGAATTGCATGGCGGTGCCTCAGTAGAAGATTCAGTTAAGACAGCCCTTAAAACATCGGGTCGCGCAGTTTTATTTGCAGGGGTCATCGTATGTATCGCTCTCTTTGGTTTATTCACCGTGGGCGTGAACTTCCTCTACGGTGTCGCCGTAGCTGCTTCCTTATCTGTTCTCGTTACGATGATTGCATCAATAACCTTGCTTCCTGCGTTACTCGCTATGGTTGGAAAAAACATTGATCGACTCGCACTTCCTGGTCGCCGCAGCAAATCTCATGAGATTGAAAACTCTCGCTGGGCACGCTGGGCGGGTGCAATTCAACGCAAGCCGGTTCGCTACGCAGTAAGTGGAGTTTTACTTCTTGTCATTCTCTGTGTTCCTGCTTTTAGTATCCGACTCGGAGCTGCTGATTCAGGCAATGATGCAAAGGGAACCACAACTCGCAGTGCCTATGACCTGTTGGCTAAAGGATTCGGTGCAGGTTATGCCGGTTCCATTCAAATTATCTCTCCTATTAATCAGCCAACCGACGTTGACACAATGAATCAACTCTCACAGTTGGTTGGACAAGATTCTGATGTGGCAAGTGCTTCACCAGCAATCCTCTCCCCCGATCAAAAAATTGCATTCATTCAGATTTATGCGAAGAGCTCACCTCAATCTAAAGAGACAAGTGATCTCATCTCGCGCTTACGTAAAAGCACTATTCCAAGTGCCATCGGTAACACTGGTCTAAAAGTTTATGTCGGTGGCGTCACCGCAATTTTTGCTGACTTTGCCCATGCACTAAATAGCAAACTCCCAGTCTTTATCGGTTCCGTTGTACTGGTTAGCTTCATACTCTTAATGTTTCTATTTAGATCCATTCTTATCCCATTGAAGGCTGCAATTATGAATCTGCTCTCAATTGGCACAGCATTTGGCGTTCTTGTAGCAGTATTCCAGTGGGGTTGGGGTTCAAACATCATTGGCATCAAAGGTGGTCCACTAGAGGCTTTCTTACCTGTAATTTGTTTTGCGATTCTTTTTGGGCTCTCGATGGATTATGAAGTCTTTCTAGTTTCAAGAATTCAAGAGGAATATCTAGCAACTGGCGATAACGCCATCGCTGTCAGGCGTGGTTTGGCTGCGACTGGTGGAGTTATCACAGCTGCCGCAACAATCATGTTTTCTGTTTTCGTTGCATTCGTTTTTGGTGGACAGCGCGTCATTCAAGAATTCGGTATTGGTCTTGCGACGGCGGTTGCGATTGATGCAACCGTAATTCGCTCAATGCTTGTTCCAGCACTGATGCAATGGTGGGGATCTGCAAACTGGTGGCTTCCAAGCTTCCTCGAAAAACGTCTTCCAAAAATTAAAGTAGAGTAAAAAGAAGTTCCTCTCTATCAGCCAGAGCTAAAGGAGCAAGTTTAAAACTACTTAACTCTTAGGGCTGGTTTGTAAGGGCTTGTTGGCAGGTGACGAGATAGTTACCTTCTTCGTAAATAGCCCAAGATTGGTCTTGTTATTTTTTATATATGAGTTAGAGATCGTGATTAATCCATTTTTTGTGTAACCGGAGCCTTCATCAAAACCATAATCGTTATTGGTTATCGTAGTATTTGTGATGGTTCGCGCACCAGTATCGGATGAGCCATACATCATAAAACCGTATGCAGTGTTTTCGATATCAACGCCATCTATCTCCATATTTTGGATACCGGTAATGTGAAAGGCGCAGTGAACTTTCGTAATTGAGGAGTCAGTGATCTTAAGTAACTGGCCAGCGGAGAAAGAGAAGAAATCACCGGCGCCGCGAGCTGGTCCAGAGAATGTGCCACCATCTATAGAGACACTTCCAGAATCCTTAGAGCTAGTTATGCCATTTCCACTGCCTTTTACATAACGAAGATTTTTCGCAGTAAAAGTGCCATCTACCCTGCTGGCGCCAACTACTCCGGAAATATCCCCACCATTAATATCTAGCGTGCCACCTGTAGCGACATAAAAAGATTCACGTGCGCCTTTTTCGACAAAGTTAGTAAGGGCTGCACTGCCATTGACAATGAGACCTTGCCAATTACTTCCGGACAACGTCAACCCCTTAGGGGCAAGTAGTTGACCTAGGACGACAACTTTTGCGCCAGCACCAACTTTGATCCTTGTGTTTGGTGCCACCGTGACGACGGTATTGGCTGGAATCGTGACAGTGCCGGTGATATTAGTCTGCGAGTTCCATTGAATGCTTGTTGAAGCATTTGCTTGAGCTACAGATGTGGTGAGAATTAGCACCGACAGAAAAGCAACCGATTTCAATTTCATAATAGAAGTCTTACATAGAGAGTAAAGACTCGCATTCTGATACTTACTTTTCATCCATCAACGATATATTCTCATTGAATACTCAGTAAACTCAGGGACTTAAAATCTGCATGTAATTAAACAATCTTCTGTATACAGAAATAGATGAAGAGTCGCCCTATAAGCCGGATCTTGGGCTACTGCCTAACCTGAAAAACCATTACCTATCCGTAAGCCCTGGTGTGTTAGTTATTCCAACTTCACTTAACCCTGGGGGGGTTAATTGGTGTGTTATTTACCGTCACAAACCAGCCTAAACAAAGTAA
>CAILBF010000066.1 GCA_903832395.1 uncultured Actinomycetes bacterium
GCATATCTCTCGATATCTCTCAATATCAATGGCTTCAGGGGATGCGCCAGTCTTAACTGCGCGAATCATGAGATTGCGAGGCGTATGTTCACCGCCAATAAATTCAATGACATCAACGCGATACCCAGCTATACGTAAAATCTGGGCTCGCAGCGAATCAGTTAATAAATCACCTAACCGCTCCTTCATCAAACCAAACTTAGTCATCGCAGCCCATGGTTCAGGACTCACATCCATCTGTCGTTGAATATCATGGTGACAACATGGTGCGATTAGCAATAGCTTCGCACCGCCCTTAACCGCCCAAGCGATTGCATCATCGGTTGCTGTATCGCATGCATGCAAAGCAATTGCTACATCCGCTTGTTGCGTCGTAGCCGTCGCAATCTCTTCGGCTAGAAAATTTATGGTTGATGTGACTCTAAGTTTTCCGGCGATTGCATTATTTCGATCTCTTGATGCCGTGCGCACATCGATTCCAGTTACCATCACTGGCATACCAATCGAGCGAAGATACTGATGTGCGGCAAAAGTTAAATATGCGTGTCCACATCCAAGATCCACAATTGACAGCGGTTTGTCTTTAGTTGGTTTATGAATTTGACCCGCCTCGACCGCGGCATTTAATGCCGGTACTAAAAGACGCAAAAACTCCTCGACTTGCAGGTACTTATCTTGTTTAGATGGCTTAATGCCACCTTTATGGTCGGATATGCCCACCTCTAACAAAAAAGGATCACTTGGATCTAATAATCGGGCCTTCTTCTTATCATGGTTCAAATCCTGCTCCAACTCTTTCTTTTCATAATGCACGTGGGCATCACCGCTCTTGGAAATACGAACCGTCATGGAACCACCCGTGTGATCAACTAAAATATTGGCATATCCACTTCTTAGTAAAGTGAGAACCGCCTCTGGATTCGGAATTAAATTCTTAACCGTTGTTGCACGACCGTCATTATGGCTGCGTTGTAACTGCACTGTTCCTTTAATTTCTACTGGCCGAATATCTATTCGTTCAAACTCGGTCTGCATGTTTCGGCGGCGGCCCGAGAGGACAACTCGCACCAACGTGCGTGTGTCCAATATTTGGCTGCAGGCAGCAACACATGCATCCTCTACCGACAAGATCATGGGAGTTAGCCTACTTAAAGATTCATGCGTGGAAGTTGGACTTCAATGGCCAAACCGCCTAGTTCGCTCTTTCTTAAAGTCAGTACTCCCTTGTGGCGCTCAATAACTGCGCTCATGATGCTCATACCAAGACCACTACCGCCAGTTTCACGGGAGCGGGAGCGGTCAAAGCGTTTTAATCCTTGAATCTTTTCGCCATAAGATTCTGATGGCAGTCCAACTCCCCCGTCTTCAATAATTAACGTAATCTCCTTGCCGCTCTTTAGCGAAATTCGCACTGGAACAGTCTCTTGCGCATGAACCCTAATATTTGTCAGAGCGTTTGCAATGAAACGTTGAAAATACTTTTCTGAACCATGGATTAAAATCTCATCTTCAATATTGAGTTCCAGGTGATGCAGCGGTGCGATTACTTGGAAATCCTCTGCATTTTCCTTGACTAAATTTGAAAGATTGAGCGTTGAGAACTCGCCCGAATCGACCTCGCCTAACTCGGCCAAAACCAACAAGTCAGAGATTAAGGACTCCATTCGTTTGACTTCGCTATTGAGGCGCTCAAAGGCCAACTCTTCACGATTGCTATCTAAAGCTTTGCTCTTTAGAAGTTCGGCGTAACCTTTTACGACAGTGAGTGGCGTTCGAAGCTCATGCGCGGCATCGCCTAGAAACTCCTGCATTTTTTGGCGCTGAGCTCGCTCAAATGCAAGTGAACTTGAGCGGCCGATAAGAACTGAGATAAAGGATGCAAGGGCAATCGCAAAAATAATGAAGATGAGTAACCGCCAAAGATTCCTTTGTAAACTCTTATCGATGTCCACGAGAGATGCGGCGATAACTAACTTTTCGCCCTCTTGAATAGAAACATAGCGAATTCTTAGTTTTTTTGTCTCCCCAAGGACGGCATCTTTGCTTTCCTTCAGAGTAGCAATCTCTCCGGTAGGTGCTTTAAATGCGACGGTGACGTTAAAATTATTTTGCTCGACACTCAGTAGCGCAGCAGTTATCGGGTCTTTGGGATTATTCTTGATCTCTAAAGCAATTGTATTTAGATGTTCATCGATTAACGCTAACTCTGATTTGTAAGAATCCCATACCGCAAATCCACCAATAAAGAGTGAAAGGACAGATGTAACCGTGACGGTTGCCAGAATCTGCCGAGTTTTACTTTTCATGAACCCGGCTTAGGCTCCTGAATTTGAAAACCTACCCCACGAACCGTTTTAATTCCCTCAAAGCCATCTCTGTGAAACTTCTTTCGCAGATATGAAATATATGTATCGGTCACAGTGCTTTCAGATTCAAAAGTGATTCCCCAGACTTCATCTAATAGTAATTTCTTGCTGAGAACTCGACCCTTCTTTTCAATTAATAACTGCAGAAGACGGTATTCAGTAGGCGAAAGATCAACTTCTTCTCCATTAAATGTCACACAATGTTGTTCGTCATCGATAGATATAGGTCCACAACTAATGACCGACGGACTCGACGTATTTTTATATGAGCGGCGTAAAATTGCTTTAATGCGCAACACCAATTCTTCAAGGCCAAAGGGTTTTGTAACATAATCATCGGCGCCAATTTTCAAACCTCGAGCAATATCGCCCTTATCCTCGCGCGCAGTGAGCATCAAAACTGGTGTTAAATCGTTAGTGCTGCGCATTCTCTCGACGAGCTCAAAGCCATCCATTAACGGCATGTTGATATCTATAACCATAAGCACTGGCTTGTTGCTGCGCAGAAGCGTGAGGGCGGCCATGCCGTCGTTGGCTTCCACAACCTCAAAGCCAGCGATACTTAAGGTATCTCGCAGGAGCGCACGGACTCCCGGCTCATCATCTACGATCATTATTAGCTCGGCCATTGGCCCACTCTTCCACGTGTGAGGGCAGTTGCCAATTAATCTCAGGTGTTGGTAAGTCTTTCACAGAGAATGCACAATGAACTAGGCCATTATCTAGCTATGAGAATTCGACACTCTGTTGGGCTAGCCCTTGGTATGGCTTTGCTCGTGGCTAGCTCGCCTGCATCTTTCGCTGAAGCTACACCATCACCAACCCCGTCGCCTTCAGTATCTCCGCTTAGTTATCAAGCGGCAATGGATGAATTTCATAATCAAATGGATGTGCGCGACCAGAACCGAAAAGATATTAACTCAAGTTTTATGATCGCAGTAGCCGCGGCCAATAGCGCTGCAAAATCAGCCATGCGCAAAGCTAAAACCGCTGAAGCTAAAACCACGATCCTTGTGCAACAAAAGAATGCCATTGCCTTAGCAACAAGTGCACGTGATGCCGCAATTGCGGCAATGGGTCCAGCACCGATTGAGCCAGTGAAGCCAGTAATTCCAACGAACCCACTTAAACCGTCTGAACCGACTAAGCCAAGTAAATCAGCTAAAGCGCCTAAGCCAACCGAACCGAGTGATCAGACACCCGTGAAGAAGAAGAAGTCAGACTGAGCGAGCCGAACTCCACCAACTAAAGCCTTGCCTTCGCTATCGTTTAACCATGAAAAATTACAACTCCTTGATAGCTGAAAAGATAACTAATGGCGTTGCAACCATGTGGTGCGCATACTTATTTGGAGCGATAGCTCTTATCTCACTTCCTAATGCAATCAAAACTGGCGACTCGATCGTCATAGTTTCATGGGTGGCCCAGACTTTTCTCCAACTGGTTCTGTTGTCGATAATCATGGTTGGTCAAAAAGTTCAATCTCAGAACGTTGAAAATACAATCAATGAGACCCACACGGCTTCACTGGCTGAGTTTGAATTGGCAAAAGAGGCCCGTATGTTGGCCAATCGCCAGATTGACTCGCTACACGCCTTATCTAAAGATATGCATATCTTGATGAAAGAGGTCGAAGCTAAGCTTTCTGCATAAATTGTTATAAATCTGCAACCTTAGAATGCATATTTCAGATTTGTTACATTGGCTGTTGCGTCTTGCCTGAATTAAGTTTGAGCCATGAAGTCAGAGCCATGGTGGAAAGAAGCAGTTGTTTATCAAATCTACCCCCGCTCATTCTTTGACAGCAATGGTGATGGCGAGGGTGACTTAAATGGCATTACAGCCAAACTTGACTATGTGAAAAATCTCGGTGTCGACGCCATCTGGCTTAGCCCTTTTTATACATCCCCAAACAAGGATGGTGGCTACGACGTTGCAGATCCTAGAGATGTTGATCCACGCTTTGGAGATCTGGCGGATGCAAAGGCGCTCATTGCTCGCGCGCACGAACTCAAACTTCGAGTAATTGCCGACATTGTCCCGAATCATTTTTCTGACCAACACGAATGGTTTCAAGCTGCATTGAAATCGGGTCCCGGATCTGCCGAACGCAATCGATTTCATTTTTATGATGGCAATCCCGATGGCACTCCACCTAACAACTGGATCTCTCTCTTTGGCGGTCCTTCCTGGACTCAAGTTCCAGATGGACAGTTCTATTTACACTTATTTGATTCATCGCAACCCGATTTGAATTGGGATAATCCAGAAGTCCATGCTGATTTTGAAAAGACACTTCGTTTTTGGCTCGACTTGGGTATTGATGGCTTTCGCATTGACGTTGCACACGGTTTAGTCAAAGAAAATATTCATAAGAATCACCCGAATCCTCAAGGGCTGAGTGACGCATTAAGGCTAGACGTTGAAATGGATACCGAAGAACGCAACGCTCTACTTGTGTCGGTTCCGTTTTTTGATCGCCAAGGCGTGCACGAGATTTATCGCCAGTGGAGGAAGCTTTTTGACTCATATAAAGGCCGCGAAGTTATGGCAGTTGCCGAGGCCTGGGTGCATCCGCCCGAGAATGCCACTCGATACGTTCGTTCCGATGAATTACAACAAGTATTTAACTTTGATCTTCTTACGGCTCCCTTTGACGGCGAGTTTCTATTTGATGTGATCAATCGATCCATTCAACTAAATTCCAGCGTTGGTGCTTTGCCAACATGGGCATTAAGTAACCATGATTCACCGCGCGTTGCTACCCGCATCGGCGATTCTGAGTCCCGAGCACTTGCCCTATTTGTTTTCGCGTTACCTGGTTCGGCATATGTTTTTGCCGGACAAGAGTTAGGTCTACCTGATGGCGAACTTCAAGATACCGATCGCCAAGATCCTTCATTCATTAGAAGTAAGGGCCGGGTCAAGGGTCGCGATGGCGCACGTGTGCCACTGCCATGGAACGGTGATACAACGCCATTTGGTTTTACCACTGGAAAACCTTGGCTTCCGCTTAATCAATCGTGGCAAAAGTTAACTGTGGAAAATGAGAAAGCAGATCCACAAAGTTCACTCAATTTATTCCGTGAAGCATTGGCGCTTCGTGCGGAGCACTTAGTTAATAAAGGCGATGTCCAATGGCTGGAATCGCCGTTGCATGGAGCTAAGAGAAAAGATCTACTAGTTTTCAAGCGCGGAGCAGTAACCGTTGCAATGAATCTGTCAGAACTTGCTCAAGAAGTCAGCATAGAAGGCCAAGTAATCATGCTCAGTGCTGGTTCTCTGGATTCAAATAGCGGAAAAAAGCTGATTCCAGCCCGTTCATGTATCTGGAGCCTTAACTAACTGACACAATAGCGCTATGGAATCTATGACCACATGGCTAATCACTGTTGGCGTTTTAGCTGCCGTCATAATCCTTGACTTAGCAATAGCAATCCTTCGACGCAATAAAGAAACATCGATGCGTGAGGCCGCTATTTGGACCGTATTTTATATTGGAACGGCTGTCGCTTTTGGCGCGCTACTACCCCACTGGACAAGTGCCGCTGGACAGAAAGAGTTTTTTGCTGGTTGGCTAACTGAGTACGCGCTTTCAGTCGATAATATTTTTGTATTTGTCATTCTTCTGACGCAGTTAAAAGTTCAAAAGGAGAAACAGCAACTGGTTCTTTTGTTGGGAATTGTGCTCACGATTGCGATTCGAGGAGTTTTGATTCCTCTCGGTGCAACCTTAATCTCTCGTTTTTCAAGCATCTTCTTTCTCTTTGGCGCATTTCTGGTCTATACCGCTTACACATTGGCCAGAGAAAAAGATGATGAGGAGTACAAAGAGGGCCGCACTGTTACTGCGCTCAAGGCACGCGGCATGAGTATTTTTTCGATTGCCCTTATCGCCCTTGGTCTGACAAATCTTGTCTTCTCTCTAGATTCAATCCCAGCCATCTTCGGCTTAACCAAAGATCCATATATCGTCACAACTGCCAATATCTTTGCCTTAATGGGTCTGCGCCAGCTGTACTTCTTGCTTGAAGGTCTACTCTCCAGATTAATATTTTTATCTAAGGGTCTCTCATTAATCTTGGCCTTCATCGGAGTAAAGATGATCATGGAGGCTTTCCATGGGGTAGGAATTGATGAGATTGCTGGAGTACATATTCCAGAAGTAAGTTTAGAATTTAGCCTAGGCGTTATTGTCGCCAGTCTATTAATTACGGCAGTTGCCAGCCTTACCGCTACTCGGAAAGATGGCAGCGCAATAATTTAAACTATATTTTTATGTTTTCGAACCGTATCTCGATCGTAATCCTTAGTTCTCTCATGGATTTTTCGTACCTGTAAAGCAAAAGCTTTAACTGCCGTATCAAAAGCGGCAAGATCGTTGAATTCAGCGGCCTCTGATTTAATAAGTGGCCCAGCACCATGTGATGTCAAAATAACACGGTGTGAATTTTTCCCTTGGCGAGGGTTAGCTTCATGAAGAATCTCAACTTCAACGCGATCAATAGTGACACTGAAACGTTCCATTGAGTTAAGTTTTTCTTCGACGATTGTCCTAAAGTCTTCTGCTAGATCTGCATTACGGGTATGAATATGAATCTTCATGCCTATAAGGGTAGTACGAATACCACCGCAGTTGCTATAAATGCCAAAAGAAAAGATTTCGCCAGAATTTTGAGCGCTGTCGCCCTATCGGCAATTCTGTCTGAGGGGTCACTCACACGAGAGATACTTCCCAATTTACCGACATTGAAAGTCCCGGCAAAACCATAGGCTAAGCAAAACTTGCTCCGGCTTTGAACAAAGCCGATGGACGCAACCATCAATGGAAGAAAAATTCCGAGGCGTGCGCCACGAGCGGCGTGAATTGAAATTAAACCGATTAAAGAGCTCAGTGAAAAAAATAAACCAACTAGTCCGACAATCTGCCTTCGGCGAATTTCATTTCTGCCAATGTTGCATGATCCCGGAATGTATGTCGCATTAGACATCTTCGAATTCGTCTTCATCAATCCATGCATCGGCAGTTGAATCTTCCTGGTGCTCTATCCACGACAGAAATGAGCCGACGGCGCGAAAGGCCAAAAGTGCAACAGTTATTGCTGCAAATAATCTGCGAATCGCTTTAATCATGTATCAAAAATACTCGCTATTGTTGAGAATTTCTCTAGATAGCCGCCAAAGCGCGATCGATGTCGTCCCAAATATCATCTATGTGTTCGCATCCCACCGATAACCGGATGAGTTGTTCGGGAACCGACAGACTCTCCATGGGCCAGCGCCGGCGACGTTCCCATAGTGATTCGACGCCTCCTAGGCTCGTTGCATGCGCAATTAACGTTGATGATTCACATACTTTTTGTGCCTGCTCGCCAGTGCCATCCACCTCGAAGGAGATTATTGCTCCGAATCCTGGGTAACGAACGCGTGAAATCTTTGGATGTCCACCAAGTTTTTCAACAAGAGCTTTGGCGTTTTCCTGTGATTTGTTAAAGCGCAGTGGGAAGGTGCGAAGCCCGCGAAGGGCGAGCCAAGTTTCAAAAGGACCTGGAATCGAACCATTAAAGCTGCGCGAATCTTTGAGTCGATTAAATAGGGCTGAATCATTTGTAGAAAGTGATCCCATAAGAACATCGCTATGACCTGATAAAAACTTTGTGACTGAGTGCATCACGATGTCTGCGCCCATAGCTAACGGAGTTTGTACCAGCGGAGTTGCAAAGGTGTTGTCTACCCCGACCCCAATTCCCAGTTTCTTAGCTGCAGCAATAAGGGTTACCAGGTCGGCTACATCTAAACCCGGATTAGTAGGGGATTCAAGCCAAACTAGTGCAGCACCTTTCATAGCATCGATGACTGATTGAGTATTTACAATATCGACGAATCGAACTTCTAATCGGCCACTTTCATGGAATGAGTTAAGCAGCGTCATCACACCGCTATACCCTTGATTAGATGCAACGATAGGTGCACCTACCGGCAAAATTGAAAAGACTGCACTAATTGCCGCCATGCCGGAAGAAAAAATTAGGGTTGGTCCGCCCTCGAGAGCACCAATCGCTTCCTCTAATGCGCTCCATGTTTGATTACCGTAACGACCATAACCAATCTCACCGCCGGCATGAAAAGTTGCAGTTAAAACCACCGGTGGATTGAGTGCAGCATCGGGAGCTACATCTGGTCGCCCTGCAGTTATGGCAGTTGTCTCTGGATGTTGTTTCATGCGCTTAGTCTAATACTTAGCCAACACTGCCATGGCGGCATTATGTCCGGGAACGCCACTGACCCCACCGCCACGTATCGCTCCGGCACCGCAGATAAAAATGCGTGGATCGTCGGTCTCAACACCCCAAGATGGAGTTGTTTCATCTTCGCGAAATGGGAAGTGTAAATCTCGATGAAAAATATTTCCGCGAGGAAGGCCAATTTCCTTTTCAATATCCAAGGGAGTTTTAACCTCAATTCCAACGATTAAATCCTCAATCGGTTCAGCCAAGTGTTGATTAAGCGAGGCCAAAGCCGACTTCAATGCCATTTCACGGGCCAGATCATTGTTGTCATCAAAGAGAGCTGCAGGTGTGTGCAAACCAAATAACGTCAAAGTTTGATAGCCCATTTCTGCAAGCTCTGGACTCAGAATTGAAGGGTCAGACAGCGTGTGACAATACATCTCGATCGGCATAACTTCCGGCATGAGACCTGCCTTTGCTTCACCATAAATATTTTCGAACTGTGAAAAAGCCTCATTGGCATGAAAAGTCCCAGCAAAAGCTAAATGAGGATCAACTCCGGATTTGAGTTGCGGCAGGCGCTTTAACAAAATATTAATCTTCATCTGCGATCCATCGCGGCTTCTAGGCACTGGCGTACCGCGTAATTGTGCAAGAACTTGAGGTGCGGCATTTGATAACAAATAAAGAGAGCGCATTTTTTGACCACTAGCAGTTGTTATGGTGACGCCGTCTTCATCGCTAGTCACATTTATTACGCGTTCATTCACTACTATTTCTACACCTGCCTCGCGTGCTACACGTTCTAGTTCAACAACTAGCGCACCCATTCCACCCTTTGGGACTTTCCACTCACCTGTGCCGTTGCCTATTAAATGATAGAGAAAACAAATATTCGACTGCAAATCAAAGGCAGATGCAAAAGTCCCGATGAGGCCATCGGTTAATACGACGCCACGAACTAGGTCA
>CAILBF010000067.1 GCA_903832395.1 uncultured Actinomycetes bacterium
AAACCCTGTAAACTCCGCTTACCACTTGGAGACGTCGCATAGCCCGGTCGAGTGCGCCTCACTGCTAACGAGGTAAGGTTTAATCGCCTTCAGGAGTTCAAATCTCCTCGTCTCCGCCAGATTGAGCGTAAATCCCTCGCCTTTTAATTAGGTCGGGGGTTTTGCTTTTAACTAAATAAAACTTTGCCCACTTTTTGCCCACTTATATTAATTCCAGTACTGATTAGCATTGGCATGTGCCGAAGCGTTACACACCAGAACAAGCCACTCAATTAGTCATGGAAAGAGGCTTCTCTCCTATAGGTCCTTACCCTGGTGCCAAAGTTCGGTGGAAAGCCAAACATTTAGATTGTGGCGGAGTTATTTATATAACTCTCAATACAGTCCGAAATCCAAGAACGAAGCTTGGTAGCTGTGCAAACTGTTCATCTAATTCGCCGACTACTGAAGCAGACGCAATAAACATAATGAAGAGAGCAGGGCTAAAACCACTTGTTAAGTTCCCAGGTTATGACAAACCTTGGAAGTCCATTCATCTAAATTGCGGAAATCAAGTAAGCCCCAGGCTACATAGCATCAAAGCTGGTGGCAATGGATGCAGGAAGTGCGGATTTAAAGCGTCGGCAATTAAGAGAACGACTAAGAATGATGTAGCAATTGCTGAACTACGCACTGCAGGGTTTGAGCCGTTAGAAGAATTTAGAGGCGTAAAGATTGGCTGGAAATCTAAATGCTTAACTTGCAAAAAGGTTTCATCCCCGCAACTTGGCAGTATTAGAGCAGGTCGTGGATGCCAGTATTGTGCCAACAACGTTCGCTTAATACATGAAGAGGCAGTTGTTCGCATGAAGAAATTTGGGGTTACTCCCCTGGTTCCTTATAAGAGTGCTGTTACTCCTTGGAAATCCAGATGCATGACCTGCGGAAAGGTAGTTTCCCCGAAGTTAAACTCAGTTCAATCAGGACAGGGCGCTTGTAAGTACTGTTCTAAGGTTTATGTGGACCCTAAAGAAGCAATAAAACTCATGATTAAGAGTGGGATTCAGCCAAAGGAACCCTATACAAACTCAATAACACCTTGGAAATGTAAATGTCTGAAGTGTGGTCGTATTGTCTTTCCGCAATATTCATCAGTCAGACAAGGCCGTGGCGGATGCAGATACTGTGCGCCAACCTTTGTCTCGCCAATTGAAGCCGCACGCATTATGAGGAAAGCTGGTTACATTCCTTTAGAGCCGTACGTAAATAGCAAAACACACTGGAAATCCACGCACAAGAAATGTGGAAGAACTGTAAGCCCTGCATTTGCGAACATTGCGAGTGGAACTGGTGGCTGTAAATGGTGCGGAGTATCGGGGCTGGATTACTCAGCTCCCTCGTATCTCTACATAGTGTCTCATCAAGAATTTGGTTCACTAAAAGTTGGAATATCAAACGATGATGCTCGTGCTAACCGAATAGCGGCTCATAAGAGAAATGGTTGGAAACTGCATAAGAGCTACAAGTTTAAGACTGGAGCCGAGGCAAGTGATTGTGAAACTGCAATACTCCGACATCTTCGTATGAAGCTACAACTAGGTGTGCACCTATCTGGAAACTTAATGCCACAAGGCGGCCACACCGAAACAGTTGACGGAGAAGAAATTACAGTTCTAGAACTTACAAAGCTTGTTGATTCTTACGTAAAGAAATCTAAGAAACGTTAGGTTTCTTGGCACTACGAACTCCAGCACCAGGCTTTTCAATCGCACCAATTTCTCGTGCTGCATAAATGCGATTCCGAATAGTTGTTACTGAAACACCTTCAACACTTGCAAGTAATTGAGCAGGTGAGGTCTCAAGCCAATCCGTTAATGCTTTATATGAGATGGCAGTGAACTTAGTTAGAGATTCTTCACCTTGGCCAAGCAAGAACTTAAATTCCTTATCCCAGCGAGAGGCGACATCTAAATGCTTTTCAATTTCACGCATTCTGGTAATTGCGTTGTATCGGATGGCTAATAAGTGACCAGAAAGAAGTTTTCTGGCATTCACCTTATTCAGAATGCTGTAGACCGTTGCTGGAGAAATGGGATTTACGGCTTCTTTAGGAATATAGGCTCGCCCCCAATCCGCATCCTTGCCTTCAAGTAACGTTACGTGCCGATTCTGAATCTCTGCACCTGATGCCCCTTTAGGCTGAAGAAAAATGCCGAAGAGGAGATACCCAACAAATGACTCCTGGGAGACTACGACCGCTTCCAAAGGATGCTCATGATTGAACTCTGGACCAGACCCAGCTATATCTGTCACTGAAATGGCCCAACTGCCGTTCAAACAGAGGTTTCTTGGCAGTTCAGGGGTCACGGGCATAGGCCAATCTTAGGCGTACCGAGCCTAAATAACCAGTAGATTTCCTAAGACTGTGACACATACCAGTAGAAGTTGTGATAAAGTACTGGGTATGAAGTCAACCGTAACCATCCAGGGCTATCCAATGGGTTTAAAGGACCCTGTCAGCCTAGACGACACAGTCTGGACGATTCTGCACATTGCACTATTTCTAGGTCAGAAGCCAGATTCATTAAACAGTGTTGTTAATTCATTTGGATTTCCTCTACCTCTGACAAACCAAAAGAGAAATCGCAGATGGTTGGCGGAAGATGTAAAGGCTTTCTTTGTAAAGCGTTCGCAAGGTGAACTACACGAACCTATTACAAAGAAGATTGATAAGACACAAACACCAAAGAGCATGCGACTAAAAGGATAAATAGGGGATAGCAAATGAAAACACCACGTAGAAAACCAATTGAACCAGATGCCAAATTTGCACGGATGCTTCTAAAGGCACAGAAGCTAGGCCAGAAATTGCAAACTGACGAAATCACAATCATTCCACCTAATAAAAAGAATAAGTACTGGACTTTACGTGCAAGCTTTCGCAACATGCCAAAGGAACGCTCTGCAAAAGATACTTTAGGTGATGTAAATGCCGCCTACCTAGATTTAAGTTCGGAACTTCAGTCCTTACGAAACGGTGCAGAAGGAATGCCCGAGAATTCGCATCATCAACTTTCAGAAGTTATTAAGGGATACATAGACCAAGGTGGTCCCAAGAATGAGTGGCGAGGCAAGACTCCGAAGAATCGTACAGAGGATTTTGCTCACCTAATCAAATTGAGTGAAAAGAATAGCTATACATGCGAAGATTTAAACGCCAGTGTTATTCGTTCATATCTAACTAGTGCGACTAACAGCAGTAAACGAGCAAAAGGGTTACTTGTTACCATTCGCACATTTATAAAATGGGGGATAGGTACTGGATATTTCACAACCGCACAGTTAGAAACTGTCTCACGAGTTGTCTGGCGTGCACCAGAAGGGAGCAATTACAAAGCAGCTCCATCTCGCAGAGAACAATCTAAATTGCACTTTGGTACTGACGATAGTGCTGGCGGACAAGTACCGACGCATGAGCAGGTTTCTGCAATTGCTACCGAACTACAGAAGCACTATAAGTTTGGTGAAGCACTTGTTCATGTTTCAGCAAATATGGGAACTAGAGCCAACGAGACCCTCATATTTACGGCGTCTCGCAAGGTCTTTGAAGCAAAGCGTGGCAATTATGTAGACCTACAAGAAGAAGCCGTAAGAGTGCACTGGCAGTACGAAAAGAAGCCAGGTGCTCAGACGGAACCTGTAACCAAGAACAATAAGTTCCGCTCAGTGGTCATTCCAGCAGTGGAGAAGATTGAAACAGGCTTTGATGTACTTGGTTGGCTTAAACAGCGTTCCAAAGAAGCTCTTGAAGAGCAAATAGCTGGAACTAACCCGTTGGCTCTCATCTTCCCTAACACTGCTGGGCAAGTTATTAACCTCAACTCATTCAGTAGCGAGAAGATGCGGCCAACTCTGTCTGCGCTGGGAATGAAGATGCCTCCATATCTTGATGCAGCAGGGAAAGCCCGTTATATGTATCGCTTCACAATTCATAGCTTCCGTGACCGTTATGGCACTACTGCGGCTGATGAGTGGGGGTATAGCGAACGCCAGCTTCTAGAGCAAGGTAGTTGGGCAGATGCTGAAACTGTCCGTAAGTTCTATCTAGGCACTACAGATGCCACATATCAATCTGTACGGGACCTGCATAACAAAGGGTCTAAAGCTTCCAACCGTCGTAAAGCAAGCTAAACCCAAACTTTCCTTGTAACACCATCACTATACGGAGAAATAATCCTATATACATATGTTAGATAATCTATTAGCTAGCTATAAGCCGTTTACCACGCATACGGAGTATGCGGGTATAGACAAGATACGTATTACTTATCCCTTAGATACGGAGTTAAGTGATGGGTCTGATGACCTGTTTTCCAAACATGGAGTGCGCAAAACCCTCGGCAAGGGTGGGGAACTTAAGTATGCAAAGGGCTCAATACCTGGCCCTAATGGCGATAATGTCTTTTTTGAGGTACGTAACAATGCTAGCCGTGCGGTTGTGGAGTTCAATCCTTCACGTTCTGTAGACCCAGACGGTTCTACGCTTTGCTCTCCCGAATTAATAGACAACCTTGTTACGGCAGTTATTAGGTTCCTAGGAATGCATACAGTGGTTCCTATTTGGGTAACAGACCACAAAACAGGAGAGACCGTTCTTGAAAACCCGGACCTCTGGCCACCAAACTGGCGTAAATCTGTAGAAGTTAATCGTTTAGATGGCGCTAGAGATATCTATTCACCTTTTGCAGGTTTTGGCACTCGGTCGTTATTAGGGCTTAAAAAGCCCCATTTCCCTACAGATACCCTCATGCGGAATAACGGGAACGTGGAAACTATTTCTTGGGGCAAAAGGAACAATGTCCGCCACAGCTTCTATAACAAGTCCTTGAAGCACGATAAGGATGTAAATGGTGGTTGGTTCCGCTTTGAAATTCAAATGACAACTCACTACCTAAAGAACAATGGGATAGTTTCGTTGGAAGATGTCACTAATAGCAATGTTTTTAGGCTTCTGTGGCACAGGTGGAACGTCAGCAATCTTGATACCCCCATTTCCATTGGAGAGGGCCAAGCAAGTCTCGTGATGCAGTTAGGTAAGCATCTGTCAGGGATACAAGTACAAACATTCCTGGGGCTAGCGGTCTCTTATGCATCTGGGTTCCCAATTGATATGCATGCAAAGACTTTGAAGTTTTATAGAGATACAGGGAAGAAATTAGGTTTCAATTTTGGGCAACCCTTGGACTCCTATGGAAATCTCCAAATTCAAATTGATTTTGCCAGAGGAGAACTTGTTGAGGTGGAGCAGGAAGATTTCCTTGGGTTGAGACAGACAGACGTGGAAATCAATGAGAACATTTTAGAAACGATAGGAGCTTAAATGTCAGATTTACCAATGCTTTTTACACCCGTGCAAGCCGCAAAGATTATGGGTGTCAGCAGGTCTCATGTATATGTACTAATGAACCAAGGAAGATTGAGTTCAGTAAACATTGGACGCTGTAGGAGAATCACAGTTGGCCAGATGAATGATTTTATCGCTTCGCTAACAGCTGCTGCATAAACTATGGATAACACTGGACTTATATATGATAAGAGTAGAAATTCAAGGAGCCCAAAAGCGGAAATTCATGTAATTAACATGTTAACAAGCGGAATATATGTTCCTGATTTGAACTTCTATGTACAGCTATGAACAAGTTGAGTGGCTCATATCCACACAGTTGTTGAATAACCCCATGCTAGACACGGAAACAAGTAAAACTATTTAAGCAGTAGATAAAGAGGGCAGAAAGCAGAACCGATGTATCCAAGTAAAAGTCAGTTCAGTTCCATGCCTGACAACCACAGACCGCCACTTCCTAAAATGAATAAATACGTGAGGAAGAACTATCCAGAACTATCAGA
>CAILBF010000068.1 GCA_903832395.1 uncultured Actinomycetes bacterium
ACCAGCAGTGCGCAAACAATGTAGCGATGCACTTTCTAATCGAATTATCTGCGATATGTATGAGGGCAATGCCCCTTACCGTCCACGCTACTTACTACCTGACTACAAAAAAGTTTTAGTCAACGGATCAGCATTTTTAGAACTACCACCGGCCAAAGATTTAGATGACGCCTTGGCTTTCCTCCTCATTATGTACTCAGCAACTCCCTCAATTACAGGCTATCCAGTCTATTTTGGAGATCTAGATACTCTTTTGCTGCCTTACATCGAGGGCGTCATTGACGAAGACTTATATGCAAAATTGAAGCGATTCTGGATCTCTCTGGATCGAATGTTTCCGGATGCCTTTGCCCATACTAATTTGAGCCCAGTTTATAACCGCGTTGCAAAGATGATTTTCAAACTTGAGCGCGAACTGTTACAAGTTGTCCCGAATATTTCACTCAAAGTAGATCCCGTATTAACCAGCGATGAATACATTTTGGATGCGGTCAATACCGTTTTTGCATGTGGTAAACCGCATTTCATTAATGACGTCATGATGCAGTCGGATTTAGGTCCAGAATATGCCGCTGTTAGTTGTTACAACTCGCTCAAAATTGGTGGAGGCTCGCACACATTAGTCCGAATTAATTTGAAGGCGACCGTCGAAGCTAGCAGTGATGGAATTGAAACTTTCTTTGAATCCACACTTCCCTATTACTTAGATCTAACGGCTGAATTAATGGAGTCACGTATTCTCTATTTAGTCGAAGAATCGCACTTCTTTGAATCCAACTGGCTGGTCAATGAAAAACTCCTTGAATTAGATAGGTTCTCTGCAATGTTTGGAGTCTTTGGCCTTGCCGAGGCGGTAAATATTTTGATGTCACGTTCTGGCATCGAAGGCATGTACGGGCACAGCACGGTTGCCGATGACCTTGGCTATCGAATTACCTCTTTCATTGCCCAATGGGTAGCGCAGCGGAAAATGCCATATTGCCAAGGAAATGACGGTCACGCACTTTTACACTCCCAATCTGGCATCGATTTAGATATTGGCGTAACTGCTGGGACTCGCATTCCAATTGGCACAGAGCCTTCCTTAATCGCCCATTTAAAAACCGTCTCACGCCACCACCACTTATTCAAAGCGGGCATTAGTGATGTTTTATCTTTTGACGAAACTGCAGTTAAAAACCCACAGGCTGTTGTCGATGTCATTCGAGGGGCGTTTAAAAGTGGAATGCGTGACTTCACTTTTAATTTAGATAGCAACGACTTCATACGAATAACTGGTTATCTGGTACGCAAATCCGATTTGGCTAAATTACCAAGTGCGCGCCATGGAAGTACGTACTTAGGTGCAGGCTCTGTCGCCGATTCACACGTTGATCAACGCATAGTGAAAAGGGTGACGAGTGCTGAAAGCTCACCAAGCGCAAGTAGCTAGCATTATTCCTTTTTCCTGGGTCGATGGTCCGGGAAATCGATTTGTTCTCTTCTTGCAGGGTTGCAACTTTAATTGTGTGGCCTGCCATAACCCACAAACTATTCCGCTACATACTCCCCGTGCCACTGTTATGGGTGTGCCAGAAGTACTCGACCGCATTCGTGAATCAATGCCTTACATTTCTGGGGTAACAGTTTCAGGTGGTGAAGCAACAATTCAACATGAGTTTGTCCTTGAACTCTTTAAGCAGATTAAGCACGATGCACAGTTAGAAAAACTAACGACTTTCATCGACAGCAATGGAAATGCTCCTCAACAAGTATGGGATCACCTCGCGCCATTTACCGATGGCGTTATGTTGGATTTAAAAGCACTTGATAATGATCGCCATATTGCATTGACCGGAAGCTCGAATGCAGTCGTATTAGATTCAATTAAATATCTCGACTCAATTGGCAAACTATATGAAGTCCGCTTACTTTTAGTACCCGGACAGAATGATTCAGATGAAGCGCTAATAAATACCGCTGTATGGCTCAAAGGCGTCAATCCTGCGATGAAAATCAAGATCAACGCCTTTAAGACCCACGGTGTCCGGGCTGAGGCCCGTCAATGGCCTGAAGTCAGCGATGAAGATTTAGTTAGATATCACTCACGCCTTGATTAACGCCAAATATCATCGCCTCTAATTGCAACATCAGCGCCACCATCTATATAGATAGTTTGGCCGGTTGTATGCGTATTTTCCTCACTTGTCAGCCACACTAAAAGATAGGCAACTTGTCGCGGCTTTAAGTAGTGGTTTAAAGGCATCGGCACCATTGCATCGATCGCTGTGCGGCTCTCCTCGGTGGCAATCATGTCGGCAACCATTGGTGTTTCAACAATTCCTGGTCCTACTGCATTGAGTGCGATACCGGCGCCGGCCCACTCCGGCTTAATCGCTTGTTGGCGAATCCATCGACAAATCGCCCGTTTAGTTGATCCGTAAATTAAACCTGCAGCTCTATCACTTTTATCGACTAAAGACTGTGCGATGGCAACCGCTTTTGCCTCATCCAGTGCCAGCATCGCATCGACGAGCTCTGGTGAGTTAGGCATAAGAGAGGCCATCGAGGATGTGATGACAACTCGAGGTGCCAGACTTTTTGTTAACGCTGGAAGGATCTCTGTGAGGTATTCACTTACTCCGAAGAAGTTAACCGAAACTGTTTTAGCAATTGGATGGGCTAAACCAGCGCAGGCAATTACCGCATCAATTCGCCCACCACAGAGTTCAATTGATTTTGCCGCGCCATCAAGGCGGCCCTCTTTTGTACTTAAATCTGCATTAATATCGGTGCCATGAATATCCACACCGAAAACTGTTTCACCACGCTCTTTTAGCAGTGCAACAGTGGCTGCGCCAATTCCTGATGCTGCACCGGTAACAATATATTTTCTACTCATTTTAATCCCCTTCATCGGTGCATAATTTCTGCACAGATTAATTCTCCTCTTTAGTTAGAAATAGTTAAGAGGCAACTTAAGAGATATCAAGCACAAATTAAAGAGAGGCAAACCCCTCGTCAAGTACGCTCATTGCATCAAGTAATAGCGCGTCAGTAATTACTAACGGAGGTAAGAAGCGAATCACATTTGAATAAGTGCCAGCAGTCAGTACTAGCACTCCCTTGCTTTGACAGTACTTAACAACGGCGTTCATAGCTGCCGTGTTTGGATTCTTAGTACCAGCCTCTACTAATTCAATTGCCTGCATAGCCCCTCGTCCGCGAACTTCACCGATGATTGGATATTTCTTTTGCAGGGCTTGAAGTGATTCGCCCAAAATCTTTCCAATGTGTTGCGCGCGTGCGACAAGGTTTTCGGCCTCCATAGTTTCTAATGCACCAAGGGCGGCAGCACAGGCAATTGGATTACCACCAAAAGTTCCACCGAGTCCTGCAGCGTGAACTGAGTCCATAATTTCGGCGCGTCCAGTAATTCCTGCAAGTGGAAGTCCGCCGGCAATTCCCTTAGCTGTAACAACGATATCTGGAACAACATTTTCTTCTTCAACGGCAAACATGTGACCAGTACGGGCAAAGCCGGTTTGAACTTCATCTGCGATAAATACAATGCCGTTATCGGCCGAGTATTTTGCGAGCGCTGGCATGAAACCCTTAGGTGGAACGATGAATCCGCCTTCGCCTTGAATTGGCTCGATTAAAATCGCGGCAACGTTATGGGCACCAATCTCTTTTTCAATCTTGCTGGTGACCATTTCAATTGCATCTTCAGTGATTGTTGCTTGATTGCCAACCCAGTGGAATGAATATGGCATTGGTACGCGATAAATCTCTGGGGCAAAAGGACCAAAGCCCTCTTTGTACGGCATATTTTTAGCTGTTAACGCCATAGTTAAATTAGTGCGGCCGTGGTAGCTATGTTCGAAGACAACAATGGCTGGACGCTTGGTGTAGTGGCGTGCAATCTTTACTGCGTTTTCAACGGCCTCGGCCCCTGAGTTAACGAGCAGTGATTTCTTTTTATGCGTGCCTGGTGTTATCGCATTTAATTTTTCGCACACTTCGATGTAATTCATGTAAGGCGCAACAGTGAAACAAGTATGCGTAAATGCCTGAACCTGTTCAATAACGCGATCGACAACGCGACTAGCCGAGTTACCGACATTAACAACACCGATACCCGAACCCAGATCGATAATCTGGTTGCCATCGATGTCGAGCAAAATTGCATCGCTTGCGCGCTCGATGATGACTGGAATCGCCATGCCCAATCCGCCCGACGTCGCTTCACTTCGGCGCTTAAGCGCTTCAACTGATTTAGGTCCCGGAATTGCGGTGACCAGACGACGTTCTTGGGTGAGATTAGTAAGTGTGTCCATGGCGAAAGTCTAAGGCCATATTTCCCATGCACGGCCCAAAAAGTTAGGCTTACACCATGAGTTCACTGAGAGTTTCGGCACCGCTGCTCGATGCCTACCTCTCTTACTTCGAGAGCAAGCGTCAGCCCTTCACTATCCCGGGGCACAAGCAGAGAGCTTCGCGCTTAGATGCAGGGCTTGGCGTAGTCGTTGATAGCGATACACCTTTATATGGTGGTCTCGATGAAATTAAACTAACGAACCAAGTTTTAAAGAGGGCCGAAGCCCTTGCTGCCAAATTGTGGAGTGCAGATTTCGCCCGCTTCTCAACGGGTGGTTCAACACATGCCAACCAAGCAATTATTTTGGCTCTTGGAAAACCGGGAGATAAAGTTGCGCTCTCTCGCACTGCTCACCGCTCAGTTTTAAGTGCACTTGTATTAGCAGGCCTTGAGCCAATCTGGTTAGCGCCTGAAATCGATGCGGCTACCGGGGTTCCGACAGGTATCGCAGTTAGCGAATTTGAAAAGATAATCGATCAAAAACCAATCGCCCTTTTATTAACCGAGCCAGGTTATCTAGGGACACTCTCTGATCTTCCCGCACTCATTAAAGCTGCACATGCGCATTCGATTCCGGTAATTGTCGATGCGGCATGGGGTGGGCACTTTGGTTTCTCTCCTTTGGTCCCGGCGCACTGTTTAGCAATGGGAGCCGACGCGCTTATAACAAGTATGCATAAGGCTTTACCTGGTTACAGTGCATCGGCGATTTTGATTGCACAAGGAAAGTATTTAAATTTAGATCGCATTGAGCAGAGTTTTGAAACAACGCATACAACTTCACCTGCTGGTGCACCTTTGGCATCCATTGATGGTTGCCGTGCACTCTTAGAAACTAGAGGCGAGGAATTAATCTCAGAGCTCGTTGTAAACGTTGAGAGTTTTAAGAAAGAAGTGCAATCTCACTTTGACCTCACTATCTTTCTAAATTCCAGTGACTTTTCACCTGGCCGTTTTGATCCAACGAAAATTGTTCTGCGCGCTAATCAATTAGGGACCTCGGGTGTTGAGATTGAAAAAGCGCTTCAGGCCGCATCGATTCGTGTTGAAATGGCTGACAGCGACACTGTTGTTTTCTTAGCGACGTTGGCCGATTCACAAGAGGATTTCAATCAATTAGCTAAGGCGCTAATCCCAATCTTGAAACAGGAAGAAAGATCCCCACGAAACACTGCTACCTCTCTTAGTTGGTCAATTGTGCCAACGGTTGAAATCTCGATGCGCGAGGCCTACTTTGCGCAAACGGAGATGGTGAACGCTAAAGATGCCGTTGGCCGCATCTCAGCCGACTTAATTGCGCCTTATCCTCCAGGCGTTGCTGTGGTCGCACCGGGTGAATTATTAACTAAAGTTATAATTGAGGGTTTAACAGTTACCAAAGCGGCTGGCATTCGCATTGCCTACGCAACCGACCCCACCCTTGCCTCCTTTCGAGTTGTTAAAAGTTAACTCTCTATTTGCTTACATGTAAGTGTTGCCCGTGGACTTACTCCCCCGAGAGCATTAAGTTATGAGCACTACCCTCGAATAAGGTTAGCGTCAAACCTTTCTGTAACAGGAGAGCGCAGAAAAATTTTGGCTCCAGATGGGCCAAGGTAAGTACAAAATGCCAGATCTCTTGCAGTCAACACGTGTATTGCAAGTGAAATGGATGTATGAGGAAAACACATACCACTTACACATAGGAGGAACTGAGTGAAATTTTCAAAAATCACCAGTGGATCACTTGCAGCAGCCCTCGTTGTTGCATTAGCGATTCCTGTATTAAGCACGTCGTCAGCATCTGCTGCAACTAACTACGCCAAAATTACTTCTGCCTCACAAGGCGGCGGAATGGCTGGCTTAATTAAGGCTTGCCAGAAAGAAGGACAGTTAAACGTCGTCGCATTGCCTCACTACTGGGCAAACTACGAAGACATGCTCACAGGCTTTAAAGCAGCCTATGGAGTTAAAATCGATGAGGCCGATCCAGAAGCTTCTTCACAGTCAGAGATTGATCAGTCAAATCAACTTAAGGGCACAACACGCGCCCCAGATGTTTTTGATATCGGTCTAGCTGTTGCAGCAAAGTATGTTGGAACCTCAACTTTTGCTCCATACAAAGTTAAGCTTTGGTCCAACTTGTTAGGCTCATCAAATTTCCCAACTGCTGAAGTAACTCCTAACTACACAGGAACAATGACAATCGGTTATGACGGATCTCTTGGAACTATTACCAGCCTAAATGACCTATTGCTTCCTAAGTTCAAGGGCAAGATCAGCCTTAATGGTGATCCTCTAGGGTCAACTGCCGGCATGAACGGTATCTACATGATTAACAAGGCACTTGGTGGAACTTTTGATGACATCTCAAAGGGTGTTGCATTCTTTAAGAAGATGACTGATGTTGGAAACTTCACTCTCGTCAACCCATCACAAGCAACAATTCTTGCTGGCCAAACTCCAGTAGTAATTGACAATGGTTACCTTCAAGCTGGCGTAGTTAAGGTATTCGCAGCTGCTGGTAAGTCATGGAAGATGTTCACACCAGCATCAGTTGGATCTACTTACCACATGGCAGTATCTGCTTGGGCTCCACATCCAGCATGTGCTCGCCTATGGATGGAATACACACTTGGTGAAACAGGTGCAAAGGTATTCGCTATCGGTGGCGCAACTCCAACTCTATGGGTATGGCTTGTAAAGACTGGCCGTGCACCTGCAGAAGGTATCGCTGCAATCGGTAAGAGCAAGATCAGTGCTGAGGCAGCAACTGCTGCACAGACTCTTGCAGCTCGTGCTTACCTAAAGACAGCATGGCCAGCAGCAGTAGGTTCCAACTAATACACGAGATCAAGTAATTGACTCAACTTCAATATAAGGGAACCGGTTCCGCCACTGGCGGGACCGGTTCTCGGTATTGGCGCAGTAAAACTGCCTACCTTGGAGTTCTCCCCTTTTTAATTCTGAGCGGGGTTTTTTTAATTTACCCTACGTACAACGTCATAACTGGCGCATTTGAAGATGGAAAGGGTGCCTTCAGTACTAAAACATTTTTAGAGGTTTATCACTCTCCAATCGCGCGTCATGCCTTCTCTAACTCACTTATAATTTCATTACAAACTGCGATTTTTGGTTCGATTATTGGTGGCTTATTTGCGTGGGCATTAGTTACTGGCAAACCAGGCGGCCTTTTTTACAGAATTTCAGTTGCTTTAAGTAGTGTGTTAGCCCAATTTGGCGGCATCATGCTCACTTTCGCATTTTTAGCCACCTTTGGTTTTAAAGGATTAGTTTCAAGTTTTGTGGCTCATTTCGCGCCGCACTCATTTATAGCCGAGTCCACATGGCTTTATAGCCGCACAGGCCTGGCAGTTCTTTACACATTTTTCCAGATCCCTTTAATGGTCCTGGTTTTCTTACCAACACTTGAGAATTTGAAACCACAGTGGCGAGAAGCATCTGATGCCCTAGGTGGAAAAGCTTACGAATACTGGCTTCGCGTTGGAATTCCAATTTTGACTCCATCTTTTGCTGGAGCTGCCCTTTTGCTCTTTGTTAACTCGCTTTCAGCATATGCAACGGCGGCGACTTTAATCAATATGAGAGATTTTGTAACTCCACTCGAAATCGCTGGCGCACTCAATAGTGAAGTTGGTGGCGCAAATCCTGCAGAAGCTAAATCTCTATCGGTCTTCATGGTCATTGTCGTAGTTTTTGCGATGGGTTTATATGCTTTGCTTCG
>CAILBF010000069.1 GCA_903832395.1 uncultured Actinomycetes bacterium
AAAGATAGATCACTTCAAGTTGATTCAGCGAAATCAGTCGGCTGGAAGTTTGGCGATAAATATCTACCAGGTGCGCCAATTTCGCGCGTTGTTCTGCATTGGCCCGCCGCAACCTATAGCGCAATTTGGTCGGCGACTGAAAAACGTTGGCTGTTAACTCATAACAACGCACCAGATCTGGCAGATTCAGGGAAAACCTTGGGGCCAACGACTTTAGTGATTCAAATGGTCTCGATTACGCCTTCGATTTACAAAGATAAATTAGGGGGAGTGACGCCTTTCTCTCAAACCGTCGGAACTGGTACGGGATATATTTTGCGCCATGGAATGAGTATTACGGCGACATGGAGTCGACCAACGGCTGCAGATGGAACGACGTGGAGCGCCTTAGATGGCAGCGCAATTACTTTTGCACCAGGTGCCGTTTGGGTGGCATTGACTGATAAAGAACCCGATTTCACGCGCATTCCTGTGTCTGCGAGCCCGTCGCCAACAAAGTAGGATGGCGTTCTTAGAAATTAGAAATTAGGAGAGCGGCAATGGCGCAAGAAACAGGTACTGGTCGAGTCAAGCGTGGCATGGCAGAGATGCTAAAAGGCGGAGTCATCATGGACGTCGTTAACGCCGAGCAAGCGAAAATTGCCGAAGATGCTGGCGCAGTTGCCGTAATGGCACTTGAGCGAGTTCCTGCAGATATTCGTGCCCAAGGTGGAGTGGCCCGCATGTCAGATCCTGACATGATCGAAAAGATTAAAGCCGCTGTATCAATTCCAGTTATGGCAAAGGCACGTATTGGTCATTTTGTTGAAGCTCAAGTTCTGCAATCTTTAGGTGTTGACTATATTGATGAGTCTGAGGTACTCACTCCAGCAGATTACAAAAACCATATTGATAAATGGAACTTCACGGTGCCATTTGTTTGTGGTGCAACAAATCTTGGCGAAGCTCTTCGTCGCATCAATGAGGGCGCAGCAATGATCCGCTCTAAAGGCGAGGCTGGCACTGGCGATGTTTCAAATGCTATGCAGCACATGCGCGAAATCAATGGCGAGATTCGCCGATTGTCATCCCTTCGCGAAGATGAGCTTTATGTTGCCGCTAAAGAGCTACAAGCTCCATATGAATTAGTTAAAGAAGTTGCCGAAAAAGGAAAGCTTCCAGTTGTTCTTTTCACTGCAGGTGGAATTGCAACACCAGCAGATGCTGCACTCATGATGAGCATGGGCGCAGATGGTGTGTTCATCGGCTCTGGAATTTTCAAATCGGGCAATCCTGCACAGCGTGCAGCTGCCTGTGTTCGCGCAACTACTTTTTGGGATGACCCTAAGGTTATTGCCGATGCATCTCGTGGTCTTGGCGAAGCAATGGTTGGTATCAATGTTGCCGATCTTCCAGCTCCTCATCGCCTTGCAGATCGCGGTTGGTAGTAGTTCGCTTAAATGAAAGTTGGAGTCCTCGCCCTTCAAGGTGATGTTCGCGAACACATAAGTGCGCTCATTGCGTGCGGTGTTTACCCAACCAGTATTCGTCGCCCTAGTGAATTAGCTGCCGTGGATGCACTCGTCATCCCGGGCGGTGAATCGACAACTATCGCTCACCTTGCGCAGATTTTTGGGCTCTTCCAACCCATTCGAGCGCGAATTGCAGCGGGCATGCCGGTCTATGGTTCATGCGCAGGGATGATTTTGTTGGCCGATGAAATTCTCGATGCTAAAGCTGGCCAAGAAACTTTCGGGGGCTTAGATATTACGGTTCGACGCAATGCTTTTGGACGGCAAGTTGATTCCTTTGAATCCGATATCAACTTTGCCGATGGATCGGATACACCCATTCGTGCCGTTTTTATTCGCGCACCGTGGGTAGAGAAAATTGGTAAAGATATTGAAGTTTTAGCCGAAATTGATTCGCATCCAGTGGCAGTTCGATCGAAGCGCATATTGGCTACATCTTTTCATCCCGAACTCACTGGGGATCATCGTATTCATCGCTATTTTATTGAAGAAGTAGCAAGAACTGCATTGCAAAAGGTAGAGTAGTTCGAAGAAATAAAAGGGGTAAAGGGGTATTAAATGTCTGGCCATTCCAAGTGGGCGACAACTAAGCATAAGAAAGCGATCACTGATGGTCGCCGCGCAAAGGTGTTCGCCAAGCAGATTCGTGCCATCGAAGTTGCTGCACGCAATGGCGGCGCCGACCTTGAAGGCAACCCAACCCTCTTTGATGCAATTGCTAAGGCGAAGAAGTCCTCTATGCCGGCAGATAATATTGAGCGCGCAGTTAAGCGCGGCGCAGGGCTGGAACTTGGGGCTGCCGATTATCAAACAATTATGTATGAGGGCTACGGACCAAATGGTGTTGCCATAATGATTGAGTGCTTAACAGATAATCGCAATCGCTCTTCTTCTGAAGTTCGTGTTGCAGTCACTCGCAATGGTGGAACGATGGCAGATCCTGGTTCGGTCTCATATCTCTTTAATCGTAAAGGGGTAATTACCGTAAAGAAGATTGCGGGCCTGACAGAGGATTCAATTCTCGAAGCAGTATTGGATGCTGGTGCCGAAGAGGTGAATGACTTGGGTGAAGCTTTTGAAGTTGTAAGCGAGCCAGGTGATTTAGTGCAAGTTCGAACTGCGCTACAAAGTGCGGGCATCGACTACGAATCAGCCGATTCTTCATTCCTACCATCGATGCAGATTGAACTCGATGCAGACGGAGCAAAGAAGCTCTTTGAACTCATCGATGCAATTGAAGAGCTAGAGGATGTTCAAAACGTATTTAGCAATTTTGATGTATCAGATGAGGTTATGGCGAGCCTGGAGTAAGTAGGAAGAGTTAAAGCCTAGGCTTGAACTCTTATTGGGCGAGAACAGGTGGTGTGATGCGAGTTCTGGGGATTGATCCAGGCCTAACGCGCTGTGGCATCGGAATCGTCGAAGGCTCGGTAGGTAAGAGCCTTTCGATGGTTGGTGTGGGAGTGATTTTGACGCCCTCCGATACTGCCCTTGAATCACGCTTGCTCGAGTTAGATAGAGCGATTAATGAATGGGTTTCGCTATTTAATCCCGATGTCATCGCAGTTGAGCGAGTGTTCGCTCAACACAATGTGCGCACTGTTATGGGAACGGCCCAAGCTGCGGGCGTGGCGCTACTTATTGCCGCCAAATCTGGAATTCCAGTCATGATGCATACGCCGAGTGAAGTTAAAGCGGCGATTACTGGCTCAGGTCGGGCCAATAAAGCGCAAGTGGCTTCAATGGTTGTTAAAGTTTTAAATTTGACTGAGGTACCAAAGCCCGTTGATGCAACCGATGCACTAGCTCTAGCTATTTGTCATATTTGGCGCGGGGGAGCAAGTGCAAAAATCGCAGATGCCCTGAGCGCTGAAAAATTACGAATAAGAAAACTGCGTGGTTAAATGATTTCAATTATCACTGGCACAGTGCGTGCAATTCATAGCGATCGCTTAATAGTTGAAGTTGGTGGAATCGGTTTGAGTGTTTTGGTAAATGCTCAGACAAGCGCCGGAGTCACGATGGGTTCGCAAGTGCAGTTGTTTACAACGTTGGTTGTTCGCGAAGACTCACTCACACTCTTTGGTTTCTTAAGCGATGATGCTCGTTCTCTATTTGAACTCGTACAGACAGTTAGTGGAATTGGACCAAAGGTGGCGCTTTCGATTTTAGGTGCACTAACACCTGAAGATCTTGGGCGGGCGATCGCCACTGAGGATGTCGCGGCAATCGAGCGTGTACCTGGTATTGGACGAAAAGGCGCCCAGCGAATGATTTTAGAGCTCAAAGGTAAGTTGGATGATTTATCGAGTGGTGCAACCTACCGAGGTCATGTTCCTGCTTGGCGCGAAAATTTAACTGGCGCACTTATCTCTTTGGGCTTCTCACCAAAAGAGTCGGATATAGCCATCTCTGCTTTGGTTTCTAGGTTAACTGGCGAAGGTGTGGATCCAACAACGATTGCTCTGAGTGATTTACTCAAGGATGCATTAGCAAATGGAAAGAGTTCTCGTGGCTGAAGATCGTTTAGTCGGTTCTGGAATCAAGGGCGAGGAATCAGCGCTCGAGCACGCACTTCGTCCATCGACGTTAAAAGAGTTTATTGGCCAACATCGCGTACGTGAGCAGATCGATGTTCTTTTGACCGCAGCGCGTCATCGCAAGACTCCAGCTGATCACATTTTACTATCGGGACCTCCTGGATTAGGAAAAACAACGCTGGCTCTCATTCTGGCCAGTGAAATGTCGGCGCCGATCCGCATTACGAGTGGTCCTGCAATTACGCATGCGGGAGATTTGGCCGCAATTCTCTCATCGTTGGTTGAGGGGGAGATTTTATTTTTAGATGAGATTCACCGTTTACCTCGTCCGGCTGAAGAGCTTTTGTATTTAGCGATGGAGGATTTTCGAGTCGATGTTGTTGTTGGCAAGGGCCCTGGAGCAACTGCGATTCCACTTCAACTTCCACATTTCACATTGGTCGGCGCAACAACACGAAGTGGTTTGCTGACAAGTCCGCTACGTGATCGCTTTGGTTTTACGGCGCATTTAGATTTTTATACTGATGCAGAGTTGGCTCAAGTAATCACTCGAAGCGCGGCTCTGCTTGAAATTAAAATTGCACCAGATGCGATTATCGAAATAGCTGGACGCTCACGTGGTACTCCGAGAATCGCTAACCGTTTGCTACGTCGCGTTCGTGATTATGGCCAAGTCTCTGGCAGCGCCCTAATTTCTTTAGCCGATGCCCATGCAGCCCTTGAGATCTATGAAGTTGATGCCCTGGGTCTAGATCGACTCGATAGAGGAGTGTTGACGGCCCTCGTCGAGCGATTCAATGGAGGCCCTGTGGGGCTTTCAACTCTTGCAATTGCAGTGGGCGAGGAGATTGAGACCGTTGAGTCAGTTGCCGAGCCGTTTTTGGTTCGAAATGGCTTTATGGCCCGAACGCCTCGGGGTCGCATCGCAACGGCTATGGGTTTTGCCCATATAGGACGAACACCACCTCCTCAACTGGCCTCTCTTTTCGACACACCTGCAATTGATGCCTAGACTCTGCCTCTATGTCTACAACAACTAAACCCGTAAAGACGACAGGCCGCCCTGAGCGCTCATTGGCAATTCTGGCCGGCGTGATTATCGCTATGGTCGCCCTTGTCTTTGTGCAGGGCGCAACCGCAGTACGTCTTGGCCTTGATCTTCGAGGCGGAACTTCCGTAACGCTTCAACCACGTATTTCAGCTGGTCAAAGTGGAAAAGTTACCAATGAAGCGATTGATCAAGCAGTATCGATTATTCGCCAGCGGGTTAACTCACTTGGCGTTGCCGAGTCTGAGGTCGCTGCGCAGGGAAGCGGAACTAACCGACAGATTGTTATCTCTGTTCCAGGAGATACGGGCCGTCGCGTAGTTGAGTTAGTTGGACAGACTGCAGAGCTTCGCTTTCGCCAAGTCCTTGCAAGCGGACCTGGAATTGTCGCAACTGGATCTGCCGCATCGGTAGCAAGCGGATCAACTGCAACACCAATTAACGGTGTTAGTGCCGATATCAATGCAAAATTTACGGCATTGGATTGCACAAAGTTAACTAATCTTAAAGGAACCGGTACTGACGCACCGACTGACACGATTGCAGTGTGTGATCGCGCAGGTACGACGAAATATATTTTGGCACCAGCGGAGGTTCTTGGTCGTCAAATCGCTAAAGCTTCGGCTGGAATCGATACTCAAGGCGGAAACGCTTGGTATGTAAGTCTGACTTTTAATGGTGAAGGCACTAATGCTTTCGGCGCGTTAACTAAGCGTGTAACAACGCTTGCTTCACCTTTGAATCAAGTGGCAATTGTTCTTGACGGTTTAGTTGTTTCTTCACCTCGAATTACTGAAGCCATTCCTTCCGGAAATGCGCAGATCACTGGCAGCTTCACGCAGCTCGAGGCACAAGATCTAGCAAATGTTTTGAAGTATGGCGCACTGCCATTGGCATTTGACCGCGGAGAAGTTCAGCAGATTTCGCCAACGCTTGGCGCCGATCAACTTAACGCTGGTTTAATCGCCGGCGGTCTTGGTCTGTTACTTGTATTCCTTTACTCACTTCTTTACTACCGAGCTCTAGGTCTTGTAACGGTTGGTTCATTACTTGTTGCAGGCTCACTAGTCATCCTTCTCTTCTTACTTCTTGGAAAGTGGATTGGTTTCACTCTGACGCTAGCTGGAATTGCGGGTGCAATTGTCGCCATCGGTGTAACTGCCGACTCATTTATTGTTTATTTTGAGCGTATTCGCGATGAAATTCGTGAAGGCAGATCGCTTCGAACGGCAGTTGAAACTGGTTGGGTTCGGGCTCGACATACGATCCTTGTAGCCGACTTTGTTTCGATTATTGCCGCTGCGTTGCTCTATTTCTTCGCAGTCGGAAGCGTTCGAGGTTTTGCTTTCACTCTCGGACTGACAACGTTGATCGACTTAGTGGTTGTGTTCACCTTCACGAAGCCACTGGTAACAATTGTTGCACGTATGAATTTCTACGCTTCAGGTCACCGTTTCTCTGGCTTATCGGCTAAGAGCACCGGAACAGTTCTAGTTACTAAGGAGGCATAATCAATGTCAAGAATGTCTGGCTTAGGTGGCCGTCTTTATCGTGGTGAAACTTCAATTGATTTAATCGGTCGTAGACGTCGCTGGTATTCAGTTTCGGCTCTGTTTATTCTCCTATCCATTGGCGCGCTTAGTTTGCAGGGCCTGCATCTAGGTATCGAATTCAAAGGTGGTTCATCATTCACCGTCAGCAAGGCCAATGCCTCAATTCAGGATGCTCGTGATGCCCTTGCGCCTATCGGCATTCCAGGTGAAATCATTGTTCAGAATATCGGCACTAATAAAGTACGCGTCCAAACCGCGGCTTTAGATACTGCGCAAAATAACGCGGCACAAGATGCGCTAGCTGCCAAATTCTCAGTAACCGTCGAGTCGATTGATACGCAAATCGTCGGCCCTTCATGGGGTAAAGAGATCACGCGTAAAGCCCTCTACGGTCTATTCGGTTTTCTTATCTGCGTGATGCTCTATCTCGCAATGGCATTTGAGCCGAAGATGGCTGTGGCAGCAATCGTTGCCGTTGTTCACGACGTGTTCATCACCGTTGGAATCTACGCACTGGTCGGATTTGATGTCACACCGGCCACGGTGATTGGTTTCCTTACAATTCTCGGTTACTCACTGTATGACACCGTGGTTGTTTTCGATAAAATTCGCGAAAATACTCGAACAATCACTGCAAGTTCAAAGAGCACGTATTCACAGGCAGTAAATCTGGCCGTGAATCAGACTTTAGTGCGCTCCTTTAATACTTCACTGATTGCACTTCTGCCCGTTGCATCGATCTTGTTCGTAGGTGCTGGCTTACTAGGTGCGGGAACGTTGAAGGATCTCTCTCTTGCTCTCTTCATTGGTTTAGCCGTTGGAACGTATTCATCGGTCTTTATCGCTCCGCCTGTTCTTGCGCAGTTGCGTGAGAGAGAGCCGGCAATGATTGCGCTGGCAAAGCGCGTCAGTGGTCGCGGTGCCACTCCATCAACTTTCTCTCCGGTATCAGTAGCTGCAGTTGCAGCTCCTGGCCAAACTCGGGGCCCACGTAATCAGCCAAAGCGCAAAGGCCGCAAGTAGGCAGTTTCTTGGACACTTTGATTGCACCAGTTGTTAGTGCGCTCAAAGAACATCATGCCGCTAGCAATCAAAGCGATGTAGAACGCGCTTTTTTAGCTGCCGAAAAAGCTCATGAAGGGCAGTTACGTAAATCGGGGGAGCGTTACATAACGCATCCCGTAGCAGTGGCACAGATTTTGGCAGATCTGGGTCTAAATACTGAAACGATAATTGCCGCGCTTTTGCACGATACCGTCGAAGATACGCCATATTCACTCAAAGAGCTGCGTCATGATTTCGGCGAAGAAGTAGCCAACTTAGTTGATGGCGTGACGAAGCTCGACAAATTAACGTATGGACCAACGGCCGAAGCCGAAACCGTTCGCAAAATGGTTATTGCGATGTCGCGAGATATTCGAGTACTCGTTATCAAACTCGCCGATCGGCTACATAATGCTAGAACGTGGAAGTACGTATCGCATGAGAGCGCTGAACGAAAAGCACGCGAGACGCTAGATATTTATGCACCACTTGCTCACCGATTAGGTATGAATGCGATGAAGTGGGAGCTAGAGGATTTGTCGTTTGAAGTATTGGAACCTAAAAAGTTCGAAGAGATATCCAGGTTAGTGGCAGAGCGGTCGCCATCGCGTGATTCGCTTACTGCAGAAGTTATCAAAATCGTGAGAGAAGACTTAGACAAGGATTCGATTCATGCAACCGTCACGGGTCGCCAAAAGCATTTTTTCTCGGTCTATCAAAAAATGGTTGTACGCGGACGTGAGTTCAATGATATTTATGATTTAGTTGGAATCCGTGTCCTCGTCGATGATGTTCGCGATTGCTATGCGGTTTTAGGGTCAATTCACGCTAGATGGAGCCCCGTTCCCGGACGTTTTAAAGATTACATAGCAATGCCGAAGTTCAACTTGTATCAATCGCTGCACACAACTGTCATCGGTCCGACTGGTAAAGCTATAGAGATTCAAATTAGAACTTTTGATATGCATGCTCGCGCCGAGTTTGGAATTGCCGCTCATTGGAAATACAAACAGGGCCACGAAAACAATGAGAGCTCGCCTGAAATGTTATGGCTGCGACAGTTGCACGAGTGGCAGAAAGAGACCGAGGACCCATCTGAGTTCCTCGAAGCCCTGCGCTTTGATTTAGGCTCTCCAGAAGTCTTCGTCTTTACGCCTAAAGGAAGTGTGATTGCACTACCCGCTGGATCTACACCAGTGGACTTCGCTTTCTCCGTCCATACCGATGTTGGAATTAGATGCGCTGGGGCCAAAGTAAATGGACGGCTAGTGCCGTTGGAATCGCGTTTAAGCAACGGTGATGTTATTGAAATCCTTACCAATAAGGGCGAGCATGCTGGTCCAAGTCGCGATTGGCTTAACTTTGTGCAGAGCCCGCGTGCACGTTCAAAGATTAAAGCCTGGTTTAGCAAAGAGCGACGCGAAGAGGCGATAGATGCCGGCCGCGAATCTATCGCTCGACAGATGCGAAAAGCTGGACTTCCTTTGCAGAAAATATTTGCTGGTCATTCACTTCTTGAACTTGCACATGATCTGCGCTATCCAGATATCGAGGGCTTGTATTCAGCCGTTGGTGATGGACATGTTTCTGCCGCATCAATTATTGATAAATTGGTCGTTGCACTTGGGGGAGATGATTCGCATCCCGAGCCAACCATGGATGTATTGCCAACTCGTGCTCCTGCAGTCCGCCGATCCAGCAACGCAGTAGATGTCGAAGGCACTGATGATGTATTAGTTAAGTTAGCGCGCTGCTGCACACCAGTACCAGGTGATGAAATTATGGGATTTATAACGAAGGGCAGCGGGGTGTCGATCCATCGAGGCGACTGTGTAAACGCGGCAGACTTAATTACCAATCAAAACGATCGAGTAGTAAAAGTTAAGTGGCGTATTGGGGCTGGATCTATTTTCTTGGTCAATATTCAAGTCGAGGCGCTAGATAGAGCATCTTTGCTAGCCGACGTAACAAGAACGTTGTCGGACCAGCATGTAAATATTCTGAGTGCCTCAGTTAGCACTTCGAAGGATCGAACAGCTTTCTCACGCTTTACTTTTGAGATGGCAGATGCAACGCATCTAGATGCAGTCCTTGGAGCGGTACGAAATATCGAAGGCGTCTATGACGTCTACCGAACAACTAATAATTAAATTAGTTAAACTCCGCCAAACTCTTTTCCGCCTCGGCTAGCCAGACTTTACGGGCCGCAGCCGACTCTGAAGCCTCCGCAGCTTTTTTGGCATTGCCAGCGGCGGTAGATTTAGCTGCAATTTTTTCGTAGTTTTCAATTGACTCACTTAGTTGCTTAACAACTTCAGCGGCACGGGCTTTAGCTGCAGGATCAGTCTTGCGCCAGTTACCGGCCTCAGCCTCTTTGATAGCGGTTTCAACGACATGTACGCGGGCATCGAGAGTGGCTCGCTTATCCCGATGCGTCATACCGATTTTAGTCCACGTATTCATGTACTCACGTAGCGCTTTTTTAGCGGTATCTAAATTTGTAATTGGAAGAAGTGCTTCGATTTGAACGATTAGCTCTTCGCGCTTTTCCAAATTAGCTGCCATTGTGACATCGCGCTTTTCTAGATCGGCATTCTTTGCAGTGAAGAAAGTATCTTGCGCAGCTTTAAATCTCGCCCACATCTTGGCATCATCGCTAGGTTTACCGCGGCCTGATGCCTTCCAAGTATCCATGAGAGTTTTAAAGCGCTTTGCAGTTGGAACCCACTCAGTAGATGTCGCTAGTGATTCGGCCTCAGTTATGATTGCCTTTTTGGCATCGGATACAACGCTTTGAACGGCTTCAAGAGCGGCAAAGTGTGTGCGGCGGCGCTTGTCGAACTTATTGCGCGATGAAGAGAAGCGCTTCCATAGATCTGCATCGGCTTTTTTATCTAAGCGAGGTGCGGACTTCCACTCATCAAGGAGCACTTTCAGACGATCCCCGGTGCTCTTCCATGATTCGGAGAGGGCTAGTGATTCTGCTTCAGCGACAATCTTTTCCTTCTCTACTAAAATCTGTTCGCGACGGGCATTCTTGGCTGCAGTCTCTGCCGCTTTCTTGGCCTCGTACGCTTCGAGATGGCCTTCAATTAAAGGTTCAATCTGTTCGACCGAAGCGGAAAGTGCCTCGAGGTCTCCAACGGCGTTTAACTCTTTAACTTGTTCGCGTAATTTTTTGACGGATGCATAGGCATCGGATGGAACTAGTGCGCCGCTCTTAATACGAGCTGCAAGTAGTGCGATTTCGGCGGCGAGCATTTCAAATTTGCGAACGAAATACGTTAATGCCTCTTCAGGTGTTTTGCCGGGATATGAACCAACGGCCTTTTCTCCACTTGGTGTTCTCACATAGACGGTGCCATCGTCGGCTACTCGTCCAAATGCTGCTGGATCACCTATGAGGGCAGTTGCAGCGCTAGCGTGAATTATTGAATCGAAATCGGTCATGATGGTGATCCTCTCAGAGCGTTGTCGGCTAAGACGTCGCTGTATTCTTGATTGGCCCCGCGAGTAATGAAACTCGCAAAGCGTGAATTGAGCATTTATGTAGGGGCAAAGGTACCCTGTACCAGCCGTCTAACGTCAATCGCGTAGGCGCAATCGAGCGGTGAAGGGGTGTTTTTACGTGTTAGTTGCCTCGTTTGCCGCCCCCATGTTTGCCACAAACTGCTGGGTTCTGGCCTCCGAGGCTGGGAGCGAGTGCGTGGTCATTGATCCCGGCATGCCCGATGTGAGCCATCAACTCGATGAGATTCTGCATGAATTTAATTTAAAGCCCGTTGCAATTATCGCCACGCATGGCCACTTGGATCATACATTTTCCATTCGCCCCATCGCCGATGGCTATGGAATTCCTGCTTACATTCATAGTCAAGATCGTCTGGCGCTTTCACATCCCGAACGGGTCTTGTCGGCAGAATTTGCTGCGACATTGAGCGGCATGGAGTTTATTGAACCGAAGGATGTAAGAGAATTACGCAATGGTGAACTTCTCGAACTCGTGGGCCTTACTTTTAAAGCTATTCATGCCCCAGGACATACAGCGGGCTCTGTGATGTTTGAAGTTTCAAATGAGATTTTAGTTAGCGGAGATGTTCTATTTGCAGGATCAATTGGTCGGACAGACTCGCCAAGTGGATCATCCAAAGATATGGATGAGACGCTGCGAAAGAAAGTTCTTCCGCTCAGTGATCACTTGCGCGTTTTACCTGGTCATGGCGCGGAGACAACTATCGGCCGTGAGCGTAAGAACAATCCATACCTTAACTCCATAAAGGGGCGCTACTGATGGCACGACAAAAGATTCAAGCACCTAAAGGCGTTAGTGAATATGTTCCTCCGCGTTCAAAACTCTTTGAGTTTGTTCGAGAGGCTTTGATTGCACCGGCTCGTTTAGCTGGATATCAATTGATGGAGCTTCCGGTCTTTGAAGATACCGAACTCTTTACGCGCGGGGTTGGCGAATCCACTGATGTCGTTTCTAAAGAGATGTATACATTTACCGATCGTGGGGATCGCTCGATAACTCTTCGACCTGAAGGAACAGCTGGTGCAATGCGGGCAGTAATATTGAACATGGACTCGATCGTGGTCAACTACCGGTAAAGATTTGGTACTCCGGTGCATATTTTCGCGCCGAACGTCCCCAAGCCGGGCGATACCGCCAGTTTTATCAAGTTGGCATAGAGGCGATTGGTTTAGATGATCCGGCCATTGACGCCGAAGTAATTGCAATTGCCGATGCAGGTTTTAAAGCCATTGGCCTTAAAAAATATCACTTAGAACTTACTTCGCTGGGAGATGCGGCTTCGCGTGCGGCTCATCGCGTCGACCTGCTCACATATATCGCAACCCTTGATTTAGATGATGCGACCAAAGCGCGAGCAGTAATTAATCCACTTCGTTTATTCGACGATAAGCGCGAAGAGATGAAGACGGCGATGGCTAAGGCGCCGTTGTTGATGGATTATTTAAGCGAAGCATCGAGAACACATTTTGAATCCGTAAAGCGGTATTTAGATACTCTTGGAATCGAGTATCAACTTAATCCACGGATGGTGCGTGGATTGGATTATTACACCGGCACGACATTTGAATTTGTCCATGAACTACTCGGCGCGCAATCGGGAATTGGTGGGGGAGGTCGTTACGACGGACTAATGTCAGAGTTAGGCGGGCAGGAACTCTCTGGGATTGGTTTTGGCCTTGGTGTGGATCGCGCACTTCTAGCTGCTGAAGCTGAAGGCGTAATTGCCGTCGATGGTTTTGTATCTGATCTTTTCATCATTCCACTTGGTGACAATGCAATGGTTAAAACTTTGGAGATAGCAACGCAACTTCGAAAAGCCGGCAAAATCGTAGAGATTGCTTTTGGGGATCGTGCGCTCAAAGGCGCCATGAAAGCGGCCGATAAGAGTGGCGCCAGATACGTAGTTGTGCTGGGCGAGGATGAGATCGCTAGTCAGAACGTAGAAGTTAAAAACATGAACTCGGGAGTATCCATATCGGTTAGGATTGACTCCTTAATCAACGCACTGTAGAAAGCGACGTATTAATTACTATGTTAAGAAGCCACGAAGCAGGCTCGTTACGTAAAACCGATGTAGGCACGACCGTCACTCTGGCTGGCTGGGTATCTCGCCGCCGTGATCATGGTGGGGTTGCCTTCATCGATCTTCGCGATGCTTCTGGCTCAGTTCAAGTTGTTATTCGTGACGAGAAGATCGCTGCGATGCTGCGCGCCGAATGGTGTTTGGCAATTACGGGTGAGGTCACGTTACGCCCAGCTGGAAATGAGAATTCGAATATTCCAACGGGAGAAATCGAAATCATGGGCGACGCAATCGTTGTTTTGAGCGAATCGGCACCTCTGCCTTTCCCAATCGATAGCGGTAATGATTCAGATATCGGCGAAGAAGTTCGATTGAAGTATCGCTATTTAGATCTGCGCCGTGAGAAGCCCGCTGCAAATCTGCGTCTTCGCTCCAAAGTGACATCGACTATTCGTCGCGTTATGGAGGATGAAGATTTCCTTGAGATTGAAACACCTTACTTAACGCGATCCACGCCAGAGGGTGCTCGAGACTTCTTAGTGCCAGTTCGCTTGCAGCCAGGTAGTTGGTATGCCCTTCCACAGTCGCCACAACTTTTCAAGCAATTGTTAATGGTTGCTGGAATGGAAAAGTATTATCAAATTGCTCGCTGTTTCCGTGATGAGGATTTTCGCGCGGATCGTCAGCCAGAGTTCACGCAATTAGATATTGAAATGTCGTTTATCGATCAAGAGGATATCTTGGCGATTGCTGAAAAGATCGTAGCCAAGATTTGGAAAGAGGCAGTTGGTTACACAATTCCGCTCCCATTGCAGCGAATGACATATGCCGATGCAATGTCACGATTTGGCTCAGATAAACCGGATTTACGTTTTTCTAACGAGCTTTCCGAGCAGACCGCTTACTTTGCAGATACAACTTTTAGAGTTTTCCAAGCACCCTATGTTGGGGCAGTTGTCATGCCAGGGGGAGCGGCATCACCTCGTCGCGAGTTAGATGCCTGGCAGGATTGGGCTAAAGCACGTGGTGCTAAAGGTCTTGCCTACATTCTGATAAACGATGACGGCACTTTGGGTGGACCTGTTGCAAAAAATTTGAGCGAGAGTGAGTGCGCAGGAATTGCCGCATCAACTGGCGC
>CAILBF010000070.1 GCA_903832395.1 uncultured Actinomycetes bacterium
GTGGATACGACCTGGACCAAGCCTTGCTTGCGCCAAAGCAAAGCCTTCGCCTTCGCCGCCCAAAAGATTGGTAAGTGGAACTCGCACATTAGTAAATGAAACCTCGGCATGGCCGTGTTGATCGATGTACCCGAAGACAGACAAATTTCTTTCAATCTTCACACCCGGAGTATTCATCGGAACAAGCACCATCGATTGCTGATGATGATCATCAGCATCAGGGTTTGTCTTACCCATCACGATCAAAATCTCGCAGCGATCATCCATCGCACCCGTAGTCCAACACTTTGTTCCATTGATGACATAGTGATCGCCATCTTTAGCAATCTGCGTCTTAATATTACGGGCATCACTAGAGGCAACATCAGGCTCGGTCATACCAAAACCAGATCGAATCTTTCCTTCAAGCAGAGGCTCAAGCCAACGCTTCTTTTGTTCATCTGTTCCGAACATATCTATCAATTCCATATTGCCCGTGTCAGGTGCTGAACAGTTAATTGCCTCAGGTGCAATCTCAGGTGACCACCCAGTGATTTCTGCCAAGGTCGCATACTCTGTAACGGTTAATCCATGGGCCAAATGTGGCAAAAACAAATTCCATAATCCAAGAGCTCTTGCCTTTGTCTTGAGCTGCTCAACAACTGCGGGCAGTGCATGAGGTTTTCCAGCGGCAATCAACTGCGCCCGCTGTTGGTAATACACCTCTTCGGCGGGAAAAACTTCGGTATCCATGAAGGCTTGCAGTTTGGCCGCATATTCGGTTGTCTTAGGGCTGAGGGTGAAGTCCATGCCATAACCTTACGCACAGTTGCCCAATTTTAGGAGTGAGAATGAGTGTTCTTGACCGCTTTCGGTTAGATGGAAAGGTCGCAGTAGTTACCGGCGCATCATCTGGACTAGGGGTTGCATTTGCTAAAGCACTTGCAGAGGCAGGTGCCGATGTTGTTCTCGGTGCTCGACGTGCAGATCGCCTTGCAGAAACTGGTGCGCTAGTAACTGCTGCCGGCCGAAAATTTGCCGCCCTACAAACCGATGTCACTAAACCCGAGCAATGCGATGCATTAATCGCCCATGCAATCGAAAGCTTCGGCCATGTCGATATCTTGGTCAACAACGCCGGTGTTGGCACGGCAGTTCCTGCAACCCACGAAACCCCAGAACAATTTAGATCCGTAGTAGATGTCAATCTCTTTGGCGCTTATTGGATGTCACAAGCCTTTGCAAAAGCGAACACCTCGGGCGGTGCAATCGTTAACATCTCCAGCGTCCTTGGACTCAAACCACAAGGATTACCTCAAGCCGCCTACGCATCTAGCAAGGCCGGACTCATTGGTTTAACGCGAGATCTTGCAGCACAATGGACTGGACGCAAAAACATTCGCGTCAACGCGCTCGCCCCGGGATTTTTTCCATCCGAGATGAGTGATGAACTTCCTAAAGACATGGTCAATATGATCAAAATGTTCACACCCGCGGGACGTCTAGGTGAACCCGAAGAGTTAGCGGCAACTTTAATTTGGTTGGTGAGCGATGCCTCAAGTTA
>CAILBF010000071.1 GCA_903832395.1 uncultured Actinomycetes bacterium
GAAAGTTCCATACACAGCGTTCCGCCTATTTTGCTTTGTCATAAGTGTTGTTGCCATCGTCACCCAACTGCGGGCGATCTACGCTTAAGACTTAACCCCAGTTTTAAGCTTGCTCATCTAGCCAATCGTTAACGATTCGCTTGAAGCGTGCTGCTTCTTTTCTTCGGAACGCTGTGCATAATAAATTAAGGCTGAACCAATCAACACAAAATAAAATCCAACTGCGAGATCTACGAAAACCGTGGTCAAAGTAGGCGACACATGCGAACTCGATCCCGTATTTGCAACGTCTTTCGCCGCAAAGAAAAGTGTCGTATCACTGAAGGCATGTATCAAAATTCCCGGCCAAATGCTCTTTGTCAGGATGTATACCCCACACACAACTACGCCCCAGCAGGCAGCATTAGTTATCTGGGTGAAGTTATCGATTGAAAAAGGCTCCTTAGCAAAGTATGGAATATGCATCAACCCAAAGAAGAATGAAGAAATAAATGCCGCCCACCAAGTTCCATATTTCCGCAGCAGATTAAATACAAACCCTCGGCTGAACACTTCCTCAGCAAATCCGATTCCTAGCAAGCAAGTAACTCCCCATACGGCATGCCGAGCAGAGGTGACGTGTAAATGAAAGCTTCGAAAATTAAACCAATAGAGCGCTGCACCGATAGCAAGGCTTACAAAAAGTTTCAAATTAAATTCCGGTAACTTGAACATAGTTATACGGCTTGGGCAAAAGAAGCGAATTAGTTGAATCGCAAGTAATCCGATGATCACATCAGCGAGTAAGTAGCTCTGGTCATTCCACCTTTTTGGTAACGAAAAATATATGACGTGCAAAATCGCCAGCATGAGCGCACCCGTCGCCACGATCAGGACCAGGTGAGCTAACTTGCGCATAGGCCCATTATTGCTAGGAGGAGTGACATAGCATCATCATTTCTATTCAACGGGGAAACCTCGGCTACCGTGTAACTGGCCAGGCACCACCCCATAAGGCTATTGCCCCCATCCAGTTTTGTAGGCCAGAATTCAGTCGTGGTATTAATGCCTGAAGATGCTGAAATTTGGCATGGTTTTGCGAAAATTTGCCGCGAAGTTAAGAATGTTTCCGAATTCCTCTCGAACCTCGAGATGTATGTTGATAATCGAATTAAATCCAAGAACTCAAATGCAAATTTCTCCGGTTCAGAAGAAGGCTGGGCTCGCTGGATTTGTTTGTTGGCGCCAGAAGATCAAAAACTTGCGGAGATTCCAAAAATGTTTAAGTTCTACTTGAATAATAGGGAATTAGTTGACAGTCAGGTTCCAGAACTAATTTTAGATTTGAAAAAATTATTGAAGGAAAAGGAAATTTTTCAAATTGCTGAAGCAGATCGAAAGCAGCGCGAAGAAGAAATTCAAAAACAAGAAGAGTTGGATCGGCAGTTAGCAGAATTGCGTGCAGAGTGGTTGGTTTCACACCGAGCTATCGGACTTGCGAATTCAGAAACTGAATTCAAGGCGGCTTTATCAGAATTGAACAAGGCGAAACTCGGGCAATGGAATTTTGATAGATTTATCAATTCCTTGAAATCTCCTTTTGTCATAAAATTTAGTGAAATGGAAAGTTTTGGAATTAAATTATTTTTTGAAAATGCTTTTCGGATGATAGAACATCCCATAGTTGCATCGATAACGGCGGGGTCAACAATTGAAATAGAATATGAGGATGGTACGCACGAATTTTTTGTTCTGGATTCGGCAACATATCTAAGCTATGACATAAAAGTTAAAAAAATCGAACAAGGAACTGTTTACTATAAAAGTTTGACTCAGGGAAGGGGCTATGCCGACCCGTTTTACTTACGTACATATATTTTGAACTCAGCTTTGGAGTCTGGAAAGCCAATAAATGAAATAGTTTTTACTCGAAAAGCAGCTCCGTTGGATTTTGTGGATCTCATCGCATATGTCTATAGCGAGCCCACCATTAGAGAGCTCATACCACTTTATTTTGCAGACTGGCATTTTTTCTTGCCAGATACATCTTGTAGCGCATGTGGAGCTGAACTTTCACGTTCTGAATCAATCCTTAAGAGTGTGGGACCAACGTGTGGCAAACATGATTATCACTTAGATATTTCAGATAATTGGCGAATTCAAGAACTTTTGCGTCGCTTAATTAGAATTAATACACCTAGGCTGCTTAGTAGAAATAGCCCTTTAATTGAGCGCAGGATGTTCCTTCTAAACTCCGATGCTTTTCAGGATCTCGGAAAGCTTAAAAATATAATGGGCTTGGAAGACTATGATACAGATCGCGCTACCGGCGAGATAAGTCAATATATTTTCAATAAAAACCTTAGGGGCGAAGGTTTGATCTACAGAATTTAGTTTATTTATAAGCTACCAGACTTCTTATTTCTGTGAGTTAATTCCATCTGGCCACCCGTAGTACGCCTTCTTAGTCTTTGGGTCGAAGAACTGAAGACCACTTTCACCAGTTACATTAACTTTCCACTTGTATTTCAAGTGATATGGCCCAGGCGTCGC
>CAILBF010000072.1 GCA_903832395.1 uncultured Actinomycetes bacterium
CATCCGGGAAACCATATTGTTCGGTATTTCCCGATGGAAAAATGGTTGGCGTAGTGATGGATCGCGATCAGACCATTAGTAATATTGAAAAGGTTGCACCCGAAGATGTTGCAGCATGGCAAGCACTTACCGCAAAACTTGGCCTTTTAGCCCCGCATCTTTTCCCCTTACTTGGAACTGAACTACCTTCGATCGCTGCAGTGAAAGTTTTGATTAAGGCTTGGCGCGTGCTCGGAGTTTCGCAGCTTCTAGAACTAATTCGAATGTTGCTGCAATCAAGCCGTGCATTTACCGATGAGCATTTCAGCAGCCCAGAGATGAAAGCCCTTGCTGCAACGTGGGGAATGCATTTGGATTACGGCCCAGATATTTCTGGAGGCGCTCTCTTCTCCTTTTTAGAATCTATCGGTGGCCAAGAGTTTGGAATGGTTCTTGGTAAAGGTGGAGCTAAGGTATTAGTCGATGCCCTTTGTGGCGTTATTAGAAGTAATGGCGGAGAGCTCCGTAGCAATACAAGCGTCGTGGAAATCCTTGTTGAGGATGGAAAAGCGATAGGTGTACGAACTTCTACTGGAGAGATTATTAAGGCCCGATCTGTCGTTGCAAATATAAATCCAGCTTTAATGCCTACGCTTTTGTCACACGAGATCAATTCAAAAGCAACGCCTGAGATTGAAAAACTCAAAGAATTTAGGCCAGGTCTTGCAACAATGATGATCCACCTAGCAATGGATTCACTACCTAATTGGGTAAACGAATCAGCTCGTGAGTTCAACTACGTTCATATCGCGCCATATGTAGATGAGATGGCACTGACTTATACACATGCAGCAAGCGGAAAACTTCCAACAAATCCCACACTTGTAATCGGGCAACCAACGGTCAGCGATCCTTCACGAGCACCAGATGGTAAACACATACTTTGGATTCAAGTGAGGGTTCTACCGCTTGAAATTACTGGCGATAGCGCCGGTGTCATTCAAGGTAAGACTTGGGATGAAGTTGCTGAAGTTTATGCCGATCGAATCATCGACAATCTTGAAACGTATGCACCTGGAATAAAAGCACATATATTGTCAAGAAAAGTTCTCTCCCCAACTGATCTTGAACGCTATAACCCGAATTTAATTAAAGGCGATTCGCTCGGCGGCAGTCATCATCCAGCGCAATTCTTCTTCCTGCGTCCAATGCCAGGTTGGATCCGCCACCGTACTCCTATAAAAAACCTTTATTTATGCGGCTCTGGAACATGGCCTGGTGGGGGCGTCGGCGGCGGTAGTGGATTAATGGTTGCGAAACTACTCTCCTAGAAAAGCAGATCGCCAAGCTTCTGGCCAAGGCTTTGAACCCTCACCTACCTCAGGTGCATGCACGATTACATAATTACCAACTGCTGCGAGTTCACCTGCAACGTGTGCGGTAAAACCTAATTCAAGTGATGAATTTCCAACTCTGAGAACTTTCAGTCGCGTAACAATTTCCTCGCCGAAAAAAATGCGTCGTTTATATTCCATTTGTATTTTCACTCGTGGAATTAGACCGAAGAGTGAAGTTGGAAGATTTAGCTTGCGATACAAAGCAGACTCACACTCTTCCACCCAGCGAAAAACCGATGTGTAGTGCTGGTGTCCAGCAGCGTCGGTTTCCATCCACTCTAATAGCCGAACCTTTTCAACAAAAACCTCAGCCATTGAAACCCCCAAATAAATATCGAGTATGTGGAATTAAATTCTCCGAAAGCCTTGCTTTTACACTCCCGCACACTAGCATTTGGCCGTGGATAGCATCTTTAGCGGCGAGGCCAGAGATTTAGTAGACAGGTCGGCTCGCCCTCAATCCCTCATTATTA
>CAILBF010000073.1 GCA_903832395.1 uncultured Actinomycetes bacterium
AAATGCAGTAGACACGCGAAATCCTTGAATCGCCAATTTAAACCTCCACTATCTTGTTTTTCCTTACTCAAGAGTAAACCGTGGAGGTCAGCACATCTAGTGTTCCAGCTAAGCTGAATGGTCCTTTCTTAAGCATTCTAGGCCTTGAAGTGCCTGAATATCTCTCTCGCTTCGGTTTCCTTCACCCATCCGTGGCACCTGCCTTGTTTTTTAAAAAGTAGGAGTCCCATTGACCTTGGGGGTGTGATTTGATTCAGGCGTCGGAGAAAAAGTCCTACCTAAATCCTTTTACATAGCCGTTTCCTGAAAGTGTCTTGCCAGACACATTGCATGAAGCTGAATAATATAAATTGGCCGCGGTTCCTGGTTCACCAGACCAGACGGCCACTACTGAAATTTTTGCGACTCCGCTTTTGGCTTTGACGGTACCCAGTACTTTTTGCGACATGTAAAAAGTACAGTTAGTAATCGTCCCTGAACTTGCCTTTGCACTAATGATGAATGGCGTATTCCACATTACGAAGTTAGGAAACTGTAGGTTAATCGATGGCCCTACAGGTAATTGCCCATAAGTTTGGATGCCAGAATCTTGAGGTTGATTTAAATATCCATTATCTATTCGAAATATCCATCGGTCCCATGAGCCTGAGGGAACTTGTACATTCAAAAGGCTTGTTTTACCTGTTGGAAAGGCGACTTTTGATAGAGGTTTCCAGCTATTCGTTCCCAGCTGCGAAATTATATTAAATTCAATTTTTGTATTTACAATACTTCCATCACTTGAATCACCATAACCACCGTCCACCCCTACAACTGGGGATATTTTGCACGGTAAATTCTTACCCGAATAAGCAGATTGATTTCCACAGTCCAAATTTGGCTGCACCCACAAAATGCCTTTAAACTGTTTGACTACGGCCCAAGGTATTGGACTTGGGCTCTTCCCTATTTGCACAATAACGCTAGTCTTTGAGTATAAGTAATTACCAGATGAATTCACATATGGCCAACTCAATACTAAATTTGCCGATTGCCCAGCAAACGATTCATTCGTCAAAACGACAAAGCTATGGTCTGGCTGCTGAAGTCCCCAGCCTAGATAACAATTATCATTATTATTATTATTTAGGTTGCAAAGCTCAACTTTTGGCACAGCTGTTAGAGAGTTTGCGCTCACAGTAAATTTTGCATACCCATTTATTGTGTCGCCACGATTTATTCCCACGATTTGAGGCGCTTGAGGAACATAGTCTGGATTCAGCAAATCCCCGTTTCCAGTCCCCAGCACAGTAGAACCCTTATTGAAGGTTAATGTAACTGCAACTTTCTCTTCAGTTGGATCAAATTGGTAAATTCCACGACTACCAATTATTGGGGTTTGCTGAGGGTTAGAGAATGCGCATTTAATTCCAGATTTCGTGAGCCCAATCGTGTGTATATACCCATCATCCACGAAAAGAGATTCCTGAAAAGTTTTACCGCTGATATTCCATACAATGGAAAGGTTCTGAATTCCATTCGTCAGGTCAGAGCATTGCGTGTATTTGAGAACATCTGGCCCATCAATTTCCACAGAGACGGGCGAAAAGCTACCGTAGTAAAAATCTCCAGGCTGAGGGGTGTACGGAATTGCAAGAAAAGTTGCAGTTAAACCATCAGCTTGAGCGAGAATCGGGAAAAAGTTTGATGTCAGCATTGCGATTACCGCAACCACTATCAATTTGAGAATCCTTTTCATAGCTAATTATGTGCCTAAAAGTGGTGACACAACAGCCCTACGGTGCTTCTAACCTCGGGGCTGGGTGTATGAATTGGTGTATGAATCACCGTCACAGAACAGCCTAAATGGGCCTAAAGAAGGCCTTGTCTTTGTCGGTGGTCGCCACCATAATTAAGGTGAAAGCAATCTTGATTGCGCATAAAAACGTAGTTTGGACACTTTTATTTGAGAAGTGCTCTGGTCGAGTGCGAATAGCGTCGGGGATTTACAGTCCCCTCCCATTGGCCGCTCGGGCAACCCGCCAGGGTCAATCTGCAGCCTGCGAATAGTAGCGAAGGGCACCTCTAGGGGTCTAATCGGGTTCTTTAAGCACGCACGCGGGAGATGTACTCTCACCTG
>CAILBF010000074.1 GCA_903832395.1 uncultured Actinomycetes bacterium
AAAGGAGGCAGCGACATTAGCTTTTGCATAATCTGGTGTGGCCTCTAAATATCTAGCCACGGCGGTTTTCAATCCGGAGAAAGAAAAATCAAATGGTCGAGTTTGCCAATCATTAGCCGTTGTCAGACCGCGTGGAAAATTTATTGAATCGGCATCGCCAGATTTAGCAAGGGCATCAATTGCTGGTCCCCCTGGAAAGCCCAACTTCATGACGCGTGCGATTTTATCAAAAGCCTCACCAGCGGCATCATCCATGGTCGCACCTAGTTTAATAATTGATCCCGTGATGTCATTAACTTGTAAGAGTGATGAATGCCCACCACTTACAAGTAATGCAATCGTAGGATCTAAAACTTCGGAATGAGTAAGAGCATCGACGCTTATATGTGCAGCTAAGTGGTTAACGGCAAAAATCGGTTTATCCAACCCAAGAGCTAATCCGGTTGCCGCACCTACGCCAACCAGTAAAGCGCCGACTAAACCCGGACCGGCAGTAACTGCAACGGCATCGATATCGGAAAGTGAAATTTTTGCATCTTTTAACGCCTGCGTAATGGTTGGTTTCATCGCCTCTAAATGTGCCCGGCTGGCAATCTCTGGAACAACACCACCAAAACGTGCGTGCTCGTCAACACTCGAGGCAATGACATTCGCCAACAGTGTGCGGCCCCGAACAATACCGACGGCGGTTTCATCACACGATGTTTCAATTCCAAGAATGATTGATTGGCTCATCACAAATCTTTTCTCATGACAAGGGCATCTAAACCGGTGCCATAGTAATTTTGGCGCACTGAAATCTTTGAGTAGCCAAGTGATTCATAGAGAGCAATTGCGCTTGCATTATCAACGCCAACTTCGAGCATCATGGCATTGGACTCTTTATCGCTTGCCCAGTTCTCTAACGCCTCCATAAAGGCCGTTCCAATACCGGCTTTGCGGTACTCAGGCAGAACTCCAACGGTTAATACATCGGCCTCAACGCCAGGGGCAGGCACCATAACGGCGGCATATCCAATAATCTGGTTGTTACCATCGACGGCAACGGTAAAGAAGTGTGTGCGCGGAACGCCTTTGAACTCTTCCTTGAACTGCCCCATCGACCATGGTGAGTCGGCAAATAAAATCTTTTCCATGGATACTAAAACTGGAAGATCCAAGGCCATGGCATCGCGATAAGTAATCATTTAACGATCCGCTGTTGCAACTGCATCAGGGTGGCGCAAATAAATCGGCTCCGTAATATTTCCGCTCAGTGAGACCATTGCTAGTACATCAGGAAATAGGTCGCTAAAAATTCTATTGCCTACTACTGCAGCTGGAAAATTAACTGCGGGTTCACCTACCCGTATTCCATTTACATAATGCGCCCAATAAACCTCTTTACGCCGTGCATCAACGGTAATAATAAAATCCTTTTCATTCACCTGCGCAGCAATTGCATCGAGTGAACAGACACCGCGCACTGAAATGCCGCGGGCAAGAGCAAAACTTTGCGCAAATGCGATTCCGATACGCAAACCGGTAAATGGTCCAGGTCCCATCCCAACTACAACTTCATCAATTACGCGACCTTCAATCCCCTCTTGGACAAGTGCGGGAAGTGCAGGGCCATGCGCCGTTGCTCCATCACGAAAACCGCTCCACGCCAAAATTCCATTCTCGATAATTCCAACGCTGGTTCTAGATGTTGAGGTATCGATTGCAAGGGAGATTGTCATAGCGAGAATCCTGTCCAACGATTTCCAACGGTTCTAATATCAACTTTTCGTAACTCATCGCTTCTATCGATTGTGATCTCTAAACGATCCTCACTCAAACGTGCCGATTCGGCGCCGCCCCATTCAATTACGGTGACCGAGTTTTCAATATCTAAATCTAAATCATCTATGTAGAGGTTGGGATTTTCGGTATCTAATAAGCGATAAGCGTCCACGTGAATCAAAGGTAAAGACGCTTTATGCACTCGTGAGATAACAAAAGTTGGTGAGGTGACATCAGTGATTCCTAGGCCGCTTCCAATGCCTTGAGCCAATACGGTTTTACCGGCGCCAAGCGGACCATTGATTAAAACTAGATCTCCCCGCTTAAAATGCGCCGCAAGCTTTATTCCGAGATTAAACATCTCATCTGCACTGGCCACGGTAATCATTAGGGGCTAAGAGTAAAGGAAAGCGGGGGCCTGGCTTTAGGCCAGACCCCCGCTATTACCCTCGATTGTGCGTTTTACTGGTTGTAGTACTTAAGCAGCGGTGCGTGGAACTCTGGATCTAGTACGAGATTGCCAGCTTTTCGGCCAGCAGTCACGATTGCACCACCTGATGGCAACTTGCCAGTTGCCCCGGCGCTCACGAGTGACTTCGCAACTACCAGCAATTGTGCCGATGTGAAGTTACAGTGATTCGTTCCAGTGGCTGCCGGAGTTGTTGTGATTGGAGAGCCGGCATCGGTGAAGGTTGTGTAACCCTTACCTGGAGTTGTGTTCCATAACATCAGCAGTTTATTTACTGGTGGAACGTAGCTCTTTGTAGTCTTGTAAGCTGCAAAAGCGGCCGTTTTTTCTTTAGCAAACTGCTCTGCATATGCATCAACAACGCGTTGTGATGCTCCGGCTGGTGTTATTGGATCTGAAACGCCAGTCATCAGAATAGTTGGAACATTAATCTTTCCAGAGTTGCTATGGAGAGCATTCATCTTTGCAATCGCAGCTGCACTTCCTACGGCACGTGGTGCGTCAGGATTTGCAGGAGATATCGCGCCGAGAAGCGCATCAATAACTGCGTTTCCAGAAAGCGCTGCGTTAAAGACTACGCGTTCATTCTCAATGCGAGCGGCATAATCAGTCTTTGTGTTATCAAAGATTGCACCACCTGATTGAAGTTCAACATCTTGAGTTGCAAGAATTGCAAGCGCTGCAGCATTTGTTCCATTTTCAAGGATTGCAAGCGCTGGGCTAATAGCTAACGGAAATGAAAGCTTGAGTGCGCCTGCAGGTCCACTTATAGAATCAAAGTGTGCAGATTGAGTTGGAAGTCCAGCCATTAGACCAAGCAACAAGAGCGCACTGCGTGGTGGAACTCCACCGGCAGCTAAGGCTTTGCCTGTTGGCGATGAAGTATCTGGCCAAGCATTAGTTGTAAGCGATGCCTGCAACTTACCCATAACGGTAAAGACTTTAACTAAGTCGCCATAGGCCTCTGCATTTCCAGCTGCCCCTGCTGAGTAGTTTCCACCCTTAATCGTTGGATCAAATAGAACCTTTAGGCCCCATAGAAAATCTCCAGCCATTGTGAGTTCTGCCGGAACATTGTCAGCTAAACACATTGGTGCAGCTGCAGAGATGAGCTCTGGGTGCTTCTCAGCAAGACCCTGAGTGATTACTGCGCCGAGAGATGATCCCCATGCAATAACTTTAGTTGTCGTTGGGAATTGTGCTTTAAAGACGCCGATTAACTCAACATCTGTAGCAATTGCTGAATCTGGATTCCACCCTTGACGAGCAAAACCTGAACCAACAACGGCGATACCTTGGCTAAATAGATATTGTGCAACGGCAGAGTTTCCATTTGGAACTGGCTCTGGAGTATTCGTGACTTTGTATCCACCAATCAGCGGAATTCCAGCGGGAATATCGATGTTGTAACGGTATCCGTGTGAATACAAAGCAACAGTTCCACCAAAATTAGCTGGAACCATCATCATGTACGGAGCACCATCTGAAGTGGCACCCACGCATGTTTGAATTGGTGACTTGCCATCGCATGCAGGTGCAGCGTTGGCTGCAACTGGAATCGAAACAATAATTCCCGTTACGAGAGCCGTTGCACTTAGAAGTGCAATGAAGCGTTGTTTTCTCATTAGTTTGTTAATCCCTTCGCTGGCATTGCTGGACGCTTATAAGTTGACTTAACAACTGCGCCAGCACCTGAATCGGTTGTGTACGTGGTGTATATGCCACCAATAGGAAGTAAATCTCCCGTTGGAGAGTATTTACCGACCCATTCGCCGGTTAGACCGACATGGCTTGTACCTGTGTAGCCAACTGGTGAGAGTGCTGAGTTAAACAAAGTCGCACCTTTTGTATTGAGCACGGCCATCAAAGATTTACGAGTTGGATTTGTACCAGCGGCCTTGAGAGCTTGCGCCGTCATGAAAGCTGAGTTCATTCCAAGTAATACGTTGAGGTCGAAGGCCGATCCTGGGACTGCCTTGGCATAGATATCAGAGAATAGTTTGACGTACTCATCGGTGAGATCTGTAGTCGCAGGCACTGGCGAGAAGCCAATTGCGTTATAAAGAACGCCTGCAGGAACACCGGCAAGTTTGAGAGTTGTTGAATCTCCGCCTACAGAGTCGATCATCCACTGTGGTGCGTACTTAAGTGCGGCAGCTGTTGCCAGCATGTAAAGAGATGCACTTGTTACGCCAAAGAGAATGACGACATCAACATCGGCTGCCTTGAACTTTGTGATCCAACCAGCTGCAGTTGCTGCACTCTGTGAACCGGATGCATAAGGAACTTTAACTGTGAAGTTAGTACCTGCGGCCTTAAAGCCTGCAAGCGCATCGGTGCCAAAGTCATCATCTTGATAGAGAAGTCCGACTTTCTTACCTGCAAGGTTTTCGGCGATGTACTTACCCATAATCTTGGCTTCCATAATGTATGAAGGCAAGATGGAATATGTTGTTGGGTACTTCTTTACATCGGCAAAGCCGCTAAATCCTGTGTTAACAAATAGAACTGGAACTCCGCGCTTAGCTGGGTTAACTGAAGATGCAACGGCTTTTACGTTCGCGGTTCCAAGAGGTGCAAGTAGGGCCATGACCTTATCTTTTAAGATCAGCTCGTTGGTCTTTGTAACGGCTTGGGTTGGTACGTATTGATCATCTTTAACGATGAGCGTGATCTTGCGACCATTAACTCCACCGTTAGCATTGAGATAATCGAAATAGGCTTTAGCTGCGCCTGGGATCTTGTTATAACCAAGGGATGCTGTTCCTGTCATTGGCAACGTCATTCCGAGTTTGATTTCAGATGAGGTTACGCCAACTTCTGCCGCGTGCGCTGGGATTGCAGTTGCAACCAAGCTCGCTACGGCAAGCACCGCAGAAACTGGTATCAGTTTCCGGCGATTCATTGCTTTCATGTGTTTCCTTCCATCGAGGGTTTGGGTCGAAATTTAATTCTTTTTCTTCGCCGCTTTCTTGGCGTTGCGCTCACGGTGTTGCTCGACTGGCCCATTCGGTACAAATAGAACAGCAAGAATCAACAGTGTGCTCACCATCAAGCCCGGCAAGTTTGTAGTGATGTTCTCAGAGCTACCTATGCGATTTGCCACCGCATCTGCAATCTCTGGGATCGCCACTAATGTCACTGCTCCAATCATGACGCCTGAGAGGGTACTTAAGCCAGACAGAACCGCTCCGGTAAGGAGTGAAAAGGAGAGGGTTAGTGGGAAAGCACTAGGGGAGACAGTGCCGATGGTCATAGAAAGGAGTGCTCCCGCTAGCCCTGCTATGCCAGCACTAATCGTAAAGGCCAGAATCTTGCTTCGGCCCGTATTGATCCCTGAAAGTTGGGCTGCGACCTCGTTGCTGCGCCCGGCCCGCCAGTTGCGGCCGTACCGGGAGCGCAAAATATTGCTCAGCAACCACATTGAAATTAAAGCTGCAAGGGCGGCGATCCAAAAGAACCATTTATATTGCGTGAAGTCGGCGCCCAATTTCGTCGGTGGAGAGCCAACATCAAATACGAGGCCTTGCTCACCACCAAGAATTGCAAATTGATTTGCAAGAGATGGGAGACCAACTGCAAGGGCAAGCGTTGTTCCAGCCAAATATGGGCCAGATAGGCGAGCAGCGGCAGCGCCAAGAAGTGCTCCACCAACTGATGCAAGTAAAACAGCAAGGACGAGGGAGAGAATTATTGGAATATGCAGTTCATTGCGGGCAACGGCTGCACCGTATGCACCTATCGCCATTAGTGCCCCATGGCCAAGTGAGACTTGGCCTGAATAACCGGTCAATAAAATAATTGAGGAAATTGCAATGACGAATACCGCAACTGAAGCGCCTTGATAAACACGTAATTCATCAACGCGGTTACTGGCTAAGAATAAAACGATTCCAAAGATAAGGAAGAGGCTAAAGTGGTTCGCAGTTTTTAACTTATGCACGTCGGGCCGCCTTTGCTCCCATGATTCCCTGCGGGCGAATGAAGAGAACTATGAGCAAGACTACAAATGGTGCGATAAAAAATAATGAACCACTGATATACATAAGTACAAAGGCGATCACTAAACCAAGTAGTAGTCCTCCAATAACTGCTCCAACCAGACTTTCGAGACCACCAATGACGGCAGCTATAAATCCGGAAACAAGAAGTAGCGCAAACTCAATTGAGTCTGGAGAAAAAGTTCCGCTTCCATTTACCGTTTGAAACATTCCAGCAACTGCCCCGGCAGCTCCGGCTAGCGACCAGCCAAGTGTGCGCACAAAATCAACTTTGATCCCTGAGAGCCGGGCAATCTCAGGTGAATAGGCTGATGCTCGAAGTGCCAAGCCAATATGTGTTTTTTGGAAGAGCAACGTCAAGAGAAGGACTAGAACAACTACCGTCACCAAAATAAGAAGTTTTAAAGGTGAAAAAACTAGAGTTTGAGTCCCAATTGAATAACCAATATTTGATACTGGGCCTTGGATGTGGGCATCGGCGCCTCCCCAAATTGAGGCAACAACGGCACGTATTACTCCAAGTAAACCTAATGTGGCAATGATCGGTGCCACGGATGCGATTGGTCCGCTCGTACTTCGCTTTACTAGCAAGCGCATAAAGACTAATTCGATGAGGGCGGCAAATACTGCACCACCAACCATTGCAACTGGAAGGGCAATCCAGAATGAGTCGAAGTGAATCATTGCTTCATAACCAAAATAAGTAGAAAGTAGCGCCATATTGGCTTGCGCAAAATTAATTACTCTCGTGCTCCGCCAGACAAGAACCATTGCCATTGCCATTAAGGCATAAATAGAGCCCGACGTAATTCCAATTAAAGTGGTATTAATAAATGTAAACATATTTAATACCCCAAGTAGGCCGCGCGGACCTGCGGATCGGCAATCAGGGCTTGAGCGCTACCTGAAACGGCAACGCCACCCAAATTAAGAACTACGCCGGTGTCAGCAATCTTGAGTGCCCCCATCGCATTTTGTTCAACTAACACAACCGTAAGTCCCATAGATGTTGTTAAATCGCGAATCGTTTGAAAAATTTGAGAGATGACTAATGGCGCTAATCCAAGCGAGGGTTCATCCAATAATAGAAGCTCCGGCTTTGACATGAGTGCACGGCCAATAGCTAACATCTGTCGCTCCCCGCCCGATAAAGTATCGGCACGTTGGGCAAGTCTCTCCCCTAAAATTGGAAAGACTGAAATTATTTCATCTCTACTAGCTGAACTCTCTTTATTATTCCGTCGCCAAATTGCGCCTAACTCTAAATTTTCTGCCACCGTTAACTCTGGAATAACGGCTTTGCCTTCCGATACATGCGAAACTCCGTTTCGGACTAAAAATTCGGGCTTGCTATGGAGAAGATTGTGTTCATTCCATGTGGCAGTTCCCGCTGTAGCATTATTGAGTCCAGATAACGTACGCAGAAGTGTGGTTTTGCCCGCGCCATTGGCGCCAATTACTGCAGCGAGCTCACCCTTTGCAATCGTGAGTGAAATATCGTTAACTGCGCGGATTGCACCGTGATGAACGGTTAAGTTGGAAACTATTAGTGTCATCAGTGGCCAGTTCCGAGGTAGGCAGCGATAACTGCTGGATTGCGGCGAACGCTCTCCGCATCTCCGCTTGCGATAATTTCACCAAAATTTAAGACATACAACTTGCTGCAAACTTCCATTACAACATCCATATGATGCTCAACTAGTAGCACCGACATCTGGGCACTTAAGTTACGGATCAATAAGTTCATCCACTCGATATCTTGGGCACCTAATCCGCCTGCAGGCTCATCCAACATCAATATCCTTGGTTCACTCACTAACGCTCGCGCAATTGCTACGCGTTTAGTGTCGGGGTATGAAAGCGTGTCCGCTCTGCGATTAGCTAGGTCAGCGGCATACACGCGCTCGAGGGCAATTAATGCGCGATCACGGATTCTTTTCTCATCTTTTGTATTGCGACCTAAGGCCGCCGAGATTAAGCCTGTCTGAGCTAAATGCTGAGCGCCAATCATTACATTTTCAAGAACCGTTAAGTCGCCAAATAAACCAACGCCTTGCAAAGTTCGTGCGATTCCAAGATCAACCAATTCGTCGGTACGAGGGAAGGCTCGCATCTCACCACTTAAATAGAAGGTGCCCTCATCTGGTGTAACTAGTCCGCAGAGTGCGTTAAACAAAGTTGTCTTCCCAGCCCCGTTGGGTCCTATCAATCCAACAACTTCGTTTGCACCAATTTCGAAATTAACATCATTGAGGGCCCGAAGTCCGCCAAAGGAGATAGATACTCCCTGGACTTGCAACGCTGCAGTATTAGTAGACATGAGGTGCATAGATTCTAGGCACCCGCGGCCCAATCCGCGTCACTATTTCATAATTAATCGATAACGATGCGGTAGCCCAGTCATCGGCCGTGAATTCACCATGAGCGCCATCGCCAAAAACTATTACCCAGTCCCCTGAATCGGCCGTGGATTCGGGCCCAAGATCTACGACGAATTGATCCATTGAAACTCGGCCAATTATTGGTGCCCGTTTTCCATCGATAAAAATGCCGGCACCTTGAGCAACTCGTGGAATTCCATCGGCATATCCCATGGCAACTACTCCCAGTCGAGTTTGCGCAGAAGTAATGGCCGTTGCGCCGTAACCAACTGGAGAGCCAGCTGGCACTTTCTTTACTAAATGGAGCTTGGCTCGAAGTTGCATCGCGGGTTTTAAACCCAAACTCTTACTATCGCCTAAAGTTTTTACGTCTGGTGACAATCCGTATAGTGCAATGCCAGTGCGCACTAAATCAAAGACTGCCTCGTGGTCTCGTAACGTTGCCGCAGAGTTAGATAAGTGCTTAACCGGTGGATTAATACCGATGGCAGCTAAATCTGCAATCATTGATTGAAAGCGTAAGAGTTGCACTTCATTTTGCTTTTCGCCGGGCTCATCGGCTCGAGCAAAGTGAGAAAAGATTCCAACAACCTCAACCTGTGAAAAATCTAGAGTTAAAAACTCATCCCATTCATCTAGGAACCCACCACGTGTCATTCCAGTATCGACTTCAATATGAATGCGTGCTTTAGTTTTAAGAGCTGATATTTCACTAAAAGCTGCGATGGATGCCACTGCTACATCAATATCGTGATTGTGGGCGGCTCTAAAGTCAGATCCTGGTGAAACCAGCCATGCAAGAATTGGAATTCTTACACCGTGTGTACGAAGTGCAATTGCTTCCTCTAGTAAGGCAACACCCAACCAATCGGCGCCAGACTTTTCGCTAGCTAAACCAATCTCTACTAAACCATGCCCGTAAGCATCAGCTTTAACAACTGCCATTAAATCCACACCACTTGCCGCTTTTAATAGCGAGATATTCGAAGCTATTGCCGCTAGATCAATCCGGGCTTCCGCGCGATGCTCCATTAGCGGCGCTCTACGATAACCATCGCCGATGCAATTCCAGCATCATGCGACAGGGATAAATGAACATCTGCGCCATCGACTAAGTCGGCGATTTCGCCTCTAAATAAAAATGCAGGTTTACCGCTCTCGAGGTTGATTACTTCAGCTTCGTGCCAGGCTAAGCCTTTGCCGGCATTGAGAGCTTTAGCTAGCGCCTCTTTCGCGGCAAAGCGCGCTGCAAGGGATGCAATTGGTTTAACGCTCTCGGCTTGGGTAAAGAGTTTTTCGCGCAGACCTGGAGTTCGATCAAGGGAGGCCTTAAAGCGTTCAATATCAACAACATCGATGCCGATTCCATCAATCATGTCACTAAGCCTAGTGCAGTTGGCTCTTTGAGGGAACGTAGCGATCAAGGGCGATGACTGCGACTAGTAATGCACTTCCAATAAATAGTCCACCTAGCAAATCGGTAAACCAATGCGTATGTCGGATGAGGGATACGACGCATACGGTGAGTGAAATTGTTATGACGCCAATAATTGCCAGACGCCCTTGATATCTATCAACGCGGGCATAGCGGTAAATTAAATAAGCCAAGATTCCCCACGACAAAACCGCATTAGATGCATGCCCGCTTGGATAAGACATGCCTCCAGCATGCAATAAATCAAAGCCATCATGCGGTTTAGTTCGCCCCAATATGATTTTGAAAACTCCTACGGTTAAATTTAAGGCAAGCAGAGATAGGACCGCCAAATTAAGCGGTCTCCACGTTTTAAACTTATAGGCGATGTAGCACGCTGCTAGAAGTAGCACGGTTGCCGTCAGAGAACGAAGGCCTAAATCATCTAATCGTCTTAAAATAAATCCAGAGAAACCATTGAAGTGAGGCGGATGTTTACGATTGACATCGTTATCAAAGTTAACAAGCGGACCATTGCTGATTACTTGTTGTGTGACGATGAGAAATCCTACAAATAATAGTAATGACCAACGAAGTGCGCGATACATTTGAGCTTTGCGCATTTATTCGACCGTGACCGATTTAGCCAAGTTTCTCGGTTGATCGACGTCATTGCCACGCGCAACTGCCATTTCATAAGCAAAGACTTGCAATGGAACAGTGGCTAGAACAGGTTGAAAGAGCGCCGATACAACGGGAATCCGAATTATGTGTTCAGCGCCATCAACATGGGCGCCTTCTTCGGCAATAACTATTACTCGCGCACCACGAGCCTTTACTTCTTGAATATTGCTCTGCATTTTTTCATCGAGCCCATGCTCATGACCGGCTGGAAAAATCGCAATGACTGGCGTTCCTTGATCAATTAAAGCAATTGGGCCATGTTTTAATTCGCCGCCAGCAAAGCCTTCAGCATGGATATATGCCAGCTCCTTTAATTTAAGGGCGCCTTCAAGGGCTACTGGGTAACCGATATTTCTACCTAAAAATAAAACAATATTGTTTTCGGCAAAGCTGCGAGTCAACTCACGCAGTGGCTCAACGGTCTCAAGAATTTGTTCAATCTTTCCTGGAAGCTCCAAAAGTTCGTTATACAGCGAGGCAACAGCGGCATCAGTTAAAGCTCCATTTACTTGCGCTAAGTGCAGGCCGATTAAGTAAACTGCAATCATCTGGGTCAAGAGGGCTTTAGTTGATGCAACGGCAATTTCTGGGCCGGCATGGGTGTAGAGAACCGCATCTGATTCACGTGGAATTGTTGAAGAGTTTGTATTACAAATGGCTAAGACTCGGGCACCTTGAGCTTTTGCATGACGCACTGCCATTAGGGTGTCCATCGTCTCGCCAGATTGGGAGATAGCGATAACTAAAGTGTTGTCATCTACTATCGGGTCGCGGTATCGATATTCGCTAGCAATTTCGACTTCTACTGGAATCTTCGCCCACTTTTCAATTGCATACTTTGCAACCATGCCCGCGTGATAAGCCGTACCGCAAGCGATGACCGTAATTTTCTTGAGTGCACGAATTTCGGCGCTGCTCATATGGAGTTCATCTAAAATAATTTGGTTGTTGTCGCTAAGTCGGCCAATTAAAGTGTCTGCAACAGCCTTAGGCTGCTCAAAGATCTCCTTGAGCATGAAGTGCGTAAATCCGCCTTTTTGTGCCGCGGTTGCATCCCATGAAATTTCATACTCTTTAGGCACAATTGCTATGCCATCAAGATCTGTAATGACAACACTGCTTGGGGTAATCGTGACGATTTCATCTTGGCCGAGCTCGATAGCCCGCTTGGTGTAGTCGATAAACGCCGCGACATCTGAGGCCATGAAATTTTCGCCTTTGCCAAGTCCGACAACTAAGGGTGAGTTACGTCGAACTCCAACCACAACTTCGGGGGCATCGGCGTGGATGGCAACTAACGTGAAGGATCCGCGTAGAACTTTGACCGCATCACGCATCGCTGCACTGAGATCACCTTTATGTTCTTTCCGAAGATCGCTAAGCAAATGTGCAACCGATTCAGTGTCAGTCTCTGAAGAAAATACATGTCCTCGAGCTTCCAGATCGGTACGAAGTTGAGAATAATTTTCAATAATTCCATTGTGGATTACAGCTAACTTGCCCTCATTATCAACGTGAGGGTGGGCGTTGCGATCGGTGGGCCCGCCATGTGTTGCCCATCTCGTGTGACCGATGCCCGAATGTGTTAATGGAAGTGAACCGCCAAGAGAGTTCTCTAAATTAACTAACTTGCCAGCTTTCTTTTCAATGAAGAGCTTGCCTGGAACTCCTAAAGCAATTCCCGCTGAGTCATAGCCTCGGTATTCCAGACGGCGCAGACCTTCGATAAGAGGCGTTATGGCAGATTGTGTTCCGCTATATCCCACAATTCCACACATATGTATAACTACCCCAGTTCAGCTTTGACGATATCTGCAAGCGATCTAGCAATTTCTTCGGCAAGGTTATCACTGGCAGCTTCAACCATCACTCTGACAAGGGATTCAGTACCTGAAGCCCGAAGGACCACTCGGCCACTATCGCCAAGTCGGAGATTTGCAGCACTAACTGCCGCTGAAATGGCGACGGAGTCATTGAGTTTTTCTTTCATCACATCTTTTACATTAATTAGAACTTGAGGAAAGCGAACCATGCTGGCAGCTAGCTCTTGTAAAGTCTTTCCAGTTCGAACAATCTCTTGAAGAAGTTGCACGGCGGTAAGAACACCATCGCCCGTATTGGCAAGTTCGCGCATAATGACGTGGCCGGATTGCTCGCCACCTAATGAATAGTCGTTAGCGATCATGTTTTCTAAAACATATCGATCGCCTACTTGTGTAGTAACTACATCAATGCCGGATTCGCGCATTGCATGCATAAAACCTAAATTGCTCATCACAGTTGCGACTACGGTATTGCCCTTTAATTTACCTCTAGCTTTAAAACCCCGTGCCAAAATTGTAAGAATATGATCGCCATCGATTTCATTCCCAGCCGCGTCAATAGCTAAACACCTATCGGCATCGCCATCATGGGCAATACCAACGTCAGCGCCCTCTTTTAAGACTGCCGCTCTTAGATGTTGCAGGTGAGTTGATCCACAATCGTCATTGATATTCCAGCCATCGGGTTGATTAAAAATCGCAATTACTTCAGCTCCCGCTCTGCGATATGCCTCAGGGGCTACAACTGAAGAGGCACCATTTGCGCAATCAACGACGATCTTTAAACCTTTAAGTGGAGTTTCAACTGATGCCAACACGTGGGTTAGATAGCGCTCACTCGCAGTGTCGTCATTGAGTGCGCGGCCAACACCTCGACCTGTCGGGCGCTTCCAATCCTCGCCCATGCGCGCTTCAATACGCGCTTCAATAACATCATCTAATTTGCCGCCACCGCGTGCGAATAACTTAATTCCATTATCTGGCATTGGATTATGCGAAGCACTAATCATGACCCCAAGATCAGCGTGCGATTCGGCGACCAAGTGGGCAATTGCCGGAGTTGGTAAAACACCGACGCGATAAACATTTACGCCTGCACTTGTTAAGCCTGCGACCACTGCTGCCTCTAGGAATTCTCCCGATGCGCGTGAGTCTTGACCAACTATTGCCGTTGGCTGATGATCTTTATTAGATGAGCTTTCAACCAAGATATGCGCAGCGGCAACAGAGACATCAAGTGCGATTTCAGCAGTGAGTTCGCTGTTTGCCAAACCACGGATTCCATCGGTACCAAAGAGTGCCATTGGACTCCTCTAGTTAAATGTGGGTTAGCGCTTGCTGTATTGAGAACGCTTACGGGCTTTCTTAAGTCCGTACTTCTTGCGCTCGATAACACGTGCATCACGTGAAAGGAATCCAGCCCTCTTTAGCGCTGGACGGTTTGCTTCTTCATCAATTTGATTCAATGAACGTGCAACACCAAGACGAAGAGCTCCAGCTTGGCCAGATACTCCGCCACCGTTGATGCGTGCAAAAACGTCGTATTGATTTTCAGCACCTACTGTGCGGAATGGTTCTGACACAGACTGTTGGTGAACTTTGTTTGGGAAGTAATTCTCAAGTGCCTTACCGTTAATGATCCACTTTCCAGTTCCTGGAGTTAAGCGAACGCGTGCAACTGCCTCTTTACGACGACCTGTGCCGCCACCTGGGGCCTTGATTGCAGGGCGGTTAGTTGCAGCCGCTGGAGTTGAAGATGTGTATGAAGTAGGAACTTCGTTCTCATCGAGATCTGTAACAGTTGTGTTCTCTGACATTGTCATCCCTTACTTCACGATTTGTGAAACTTGTTCGAATACATATGGTTTTGGTGCTTGTGCAGCATGTGGATGATTAGGTCCAGCATAAACTTTGAGCTTTGATGCAATATCGCGACCAAGACGATTCTTTGGAATCATTCCTTTGATAGCTTTTTCAACGGCGCGTGTTGGAAACTTCTCAAGCATTTCGCCGTAAACGATCGATGTTAAGCCGCCTGGGAAACCAGAGTGGTGATGTGACCACTTAAGCTTTGCTTTGTTACCAGAAAGTGCAATCTTCTCGGCGTTGATAATGATGACGAAGTCACCCATGTCCATGTGTGGTGCAAATGTTGTCTTGTGCTTTCCGCGAAGTAGAACGGCAGCATGTGTTGCAAGGCGCCCCAAAACTACATCTTGGGCATCGATGACATGCCACTCACGGACTGCGTCACCGGCTTTTGGACTATATGTACGCACGCTCTTGCCTACCTTCTATTTCGATTTTCCTCATAAGCGCCCTTAAGGAGCGCAGAGGAGTAAGGGTACCCGTGCGAGCGCGACGGGTCAAAACCACCTACTTAATGCTCAAAAACAGGCTCAGGGTTCTCATAAACCCGTCCATCACTTCCGAAGACCAAGAAACGTGTAAACCCCCGTGTGAACCAACGGTCGTGGGTCACAGTAATGACCGTTCCCTCGTAACGAGCCAGGGCGTTTTCTAGACTTTCGGCACTCGCAAGATCTAAGTTATCGGTCGGCTCGTCCAGGATAAGCAGCGTTGAACCCGAGAGTTCAAGTAAAAGGATCTGAAAACGGGCCTGCTGTCCGCCGGATAGAGATGTAAAGCGCTGTTCGGCCTGCTGGGCGATTTCATATTTTCGTAGAACGCTCTTTGCCGGACCGAGTTGGAGCGAATGCATTGTCCAGAGGATTTCGAGCAAACTCTGTGACTCGAACTCCGGATGCGAGTGAGTCTGGGCAAAGTAGCCAATATTGACTCTGGCACCGATCTTGAAATTACCCGAATACTTAACGCTGGCATCTCCGGAAATTAAGCGCAAGAAGTGGGATTTTCCGGATCCATTTTTCCCGAGCACGGCAATGCGATCGCCAAAAAATACTTCAAAGTTGAAGGGCTGAGTTAAACCATCAAGAGTCAGCTCCTCAAAAGTTAGCGCCCGTAATCCTGTACGCCCGCCGCGCAACCCAACTTGTACATCTTGTTCGATCGGTGGAGCTTGAGGAGGTCCAACATCTTGAAACTTTTTTAACCTCGTTTGCATCGCATGGTATTTATTTGCCATGTCCGGGCTAATTGCCGCTTGTCCTTGCAACGTGCGAACCAAATCTTTGAGCCGTTGATGCTCTTGCTCCCATCGCAATAAGACTTCAGCGAAGCGTGCATTTCTTGCTTTACGTGCATCGTGCCAGGTTGAGAACTTTCCTCCATGGACCCAGGTTGTATTGCCAGTAGCGCCTTGCTCGAGAGTAACAATTCTATTAGCTGTGTTTTCGAGAAGCTCGCGATCGTGGCTAATAAATAACACAGTCTTTTTCGTTGACGTTATTACCTCTTCGAGCCAACGTTTTGACGGTACATCTAAGTAGTTATCAGGTTCATCAAGAAGCAAAGTTTCATCAGGGCCTTCGAGCAGAGCGGTCAGCACTAACTTCTTTTGTTCACCACCTGAGAGTGTATTTACTTCACGTTTTGCAACTGAATCAAAAGAGGCTCCGAGAGCTGCGGTGCAACAAATATCCCACATAGTTTCATACTCATATCCCCCAACATCTCCCCATTCAATAATTGATTGGGCGTAAGCCATCTGCGATTTCTCAGTATCTTTGGCATGCATTATGGCTTCGGTCTTTTCAATATTTTCGGCAGCTTCACGAATTTTCTTAGGAGCTACAGATAAAAGCATCTGATGAACCGTTGTGTGATCGCGCACCGAACCAATGAACTGGCGCATTACTCCGAGTCCGCCGGAGATAGAAACTTGCCCAGAGTCCGGTTGTAAATCACCGCTAATCATGCGAAAGAGCGTTGTTTTGCCCGAACCATTTGCACCAATGAGTGCAACTTTTGCGCCGTCGCCTACACGGAAACTAACATCACTTAAAAGCTCGCGTCCATCGGAGAGTGTGTAATCAACGCTATTAACATCGATGTGACCCATTAAAGGCCACCAGGGTAATCAACGTGGCGCAGAGTTAAGCCACGTGCTTCAAAGACAAGTGAGTCCGGAACCCTTTCTTTATTGGCTAACATGGCGCTAATCCATTCATAGCTATTGCGCCCCTCGGCCACACAAACAACTGCGCCCACTAAATTGCGCACCATCGAATAACAAAAGGCATTAGCGGTGATTTCAGCGATTACATAGCCTTCATCATCGCGTATCCAGTTAAATCGCATGAGGGTTCTCACCGTGGTCGCACCTTCACGGAATTTACAGAAAGCGGCAAAATCATGTTCACCAAGCAGCAAAGCACTGGCTTGGTTGAGAACATTTACATCCAAGGCTCTGTACCAAGGTGCAACATCCAAACGGTGCAGCGGTGCCACAACCCGATTAGCATCTAAAATCTTGTAGGTATAGCTCCGTGAGGTGGGAGAAAATCTGGCATGAAAAGCGCCGGTCATAACAGTAACTTTGAGGATACGAATATCTTCATCCAGCATGCAGTTTAATTTGAAAGCTATATCTTCAGACTCAAAGGCCTGAGGAATATCAACGTGGATTACTTGACCACTTGCATGTACCCCTGCATCGGTGCGGCCGGCAACGATTGTTTCTATTGGACTCTGCGTTATTGTTGAGAGCGCCTTTTCAATCTCTTCTTGAATCGTGCGGCGATCGGGCTGTTTAGCCCAACCCGAATAATTCGTTCCGTCGTAAGCTAAATCAATCCGTAAACGAAGAAACCCACTCTCTGGGTAGAGAGTGGGCTCCGACATAAGAATAGATTTCTAAGTTGTTAAGGCTTAGTTGTCTTTCTCAGTTAAAACTTCGATTACTGCCATTGGAGCGTTGTCGCCCTTACGTGGCCCAATCTTTGTAATGCGTGTGTATCCGCCATTACGTGTAGCAAAGCGTGGTCCGATAACAGTAAAGAGTGTATGAACTACGCCCTTATTTGAAATCTGAGCCATAACTTGGCGGCGAGCTGGAAGATCACCCTTCTTAGCGAAAGTGATTAACTTTTCAGCTAATGGACGCAGGCGCTTAGCCTTTGCCTCGGTTGTTGTGATCTTGCCGTGCTCGAACAACTGCTCTGCGAGAGTACGTAGGAGTAGTCGCTCATGTGATGGGCCTGAACCCAGACGAGGACCTTTACTTGGTTTTGGCATTTTCTATTCTCCTAGGCCTGCTCTGCTTCGACGAACTCATCGTCTAGCGCTGCGTTGTAATTTTGGTGCTGAGTTGGATCAAATCCGACTGGGCTATCTTTTAAGTTCATCCCCATAGAGACAAGCTTTGCCTTAACTTCGTCGATTGACTTTGAACCAAAGTTGCGAATATCAAGCAGGTCAGCCTCTGAACGGTTAACGAGCTCGCCAACTGTGTGAATGCCTTCGCGCTTTAGACAGTTGTATGAACGTACTGTCAGATCTAGATCTTCAATTGGAAGCGCCATATCTGCAGCAAGGGCAGCATCCATAACAGATGGCCCCATCTCGATACCTTCAGCATCGAGATTGAGTTCGCGGGCAAGACCAAATAGTTCAACTAATGTGCGTCCAGCTGATGCAACAGCATCGCGTGGCTTCATTGATGACTTGGTCTCAACATCTACAACAAGGCGATCGAAGTCAGTGCGCTGTTCAACGCGTGTGGCCTCTACCTTGTATGTAACCTTTAAAACTGGTGAATAGATTGAGTCAACAGGAATGCGGCCGATTTCAGCACCAGCCTGCTTGTTCTGAACTGCGGTGACATAACCACGGCCACGCTCAACAGTAAGTTCGATCTCAAGAGATCCCTTGCCGTTAAGTGTTGCTAAGTGAAGTGATGGGTTATGTACTTCAACGTCAGCTGGAACTGCGATATCGGCACCAGTTACTGGGCCAGCACCTGACTTGCGAATGTAGACAATGCTTGGCTCATCGTTATCGGATGAAAGCACCAAGTTCTTGATGTTCAAAACGATATCGGTGAGATCTTCCTTGACGCCTTCAAGAGTTGTGAACTCATGGAGCGCACCGGCTACGCGAATGCTTGTAACTGCTGCACCTGGAATAGATGAAAGCAATGTACGACGCATGCTGTTGCCTAGTGTGTAACCAAAGCCTGGCTCCAGCGGCTCAATGATGAACCGTGAACGGGACTCAGAAATTACTTCTTCACTGAGGGTGGGACGTTGTGCAATTAGCACTGGTGCTCCTCTTCATTTCGGGGAAATCCACTATTTGATCTCCACATTTTTACTGCTTGTACTACGTGCATGCCCGGAAGGGCTTTTTAAAAATTACTTAGAGTAAAGCTCAACGATTAGCTGCTCTTGAACTTGGGTATCGATGACTGCACGTGCAGGGATTCCGTGAACGATGATGCGCATCTGCGAACCAACGACCTCCATCCAAGCCGGTACTGCCTTCTCGCCAAGTTCAGCGCTTGCCACGATAAATGGTGTGAGATCGAGTGACTTTGGAAGAACATCGATGATGTCCATTGGAGTCACACGGAATGAAGGAATGTTTACCTTCTTACCATTTACAAGGAAGTGACCGTGACGCACCATCTGGCGTGCCATGTCGCGACTCTTTGCGAAGCCTGCGCGGAAAACAACGTTGTCGAGACGTGTTTCAAGAATGATAAGAAGGTTTTCACCAGTCTTGCCAGTCTTGCGGTTTGCCTCTTCGTAGTAACCACGGAACTGCTTCTCTAGAACACCGTAGATACGTGCGCACTTCTGCTTTTCACGCATCTGCAATAGGTACTCAGACTCTTTTGAACGACCACGGCCATGCTGGCCAGGTGGATAGGGACGAGATTCGATTGGACACTTAGGTCCATCGCACTTGGTGCCCTTAAGGAAGAGCTTTACTTTTTCGCGACGGCAACGCTTGCAGTCTGCTCCGGTATAACGAGCCATTTATTCTCTTCCTTCCTTAAACTCGACGAGGCTTGCATGGACGGCAACCATTGTGTGGAGCAGGTGTTACATCAGAGATGGCACCAACTTCCAAACCAGCTGCTTGCAATGAACGGATTGCAGTTTCACGTCCAGAGCCTGGGCCCTTAACGAAAACATCTACTTTCTTTAAGCCGTGCTCTTGCGCGCGACGTGCTGCAGCCTCGGCTGCAAGCTGTGCTGCGAATGGAGTCGACTTACGTGAGCCCTTGAAACCAACTTGGCCGGATGATGACCAAGAGATAACTGCGCCCGATGGATCGGTAATAGAGATGATGGTGTTGTTGAAAGTGCTCTTAATAAAAGCCTTACCAACAGCGATGTTCTTCTTCTCTTTTTTACGCGTCTTAACTTTGCCCTTAGTTGAAGCGGCAGTCTTTGACTTAGGAGCGGCCATTACTTAGTCACCTTCTTCTTACCTGCAATTGCTTTACGAGGACCCTTACGTGTTCGCGCATTTGTATGTGTGCGCTGACCACGAACAGGAAGTCCCTTGCGGTGACGAATTCCCTGGTAGCTCTGGATTTCAACTTTGCGACGGATGTCGCCAGAAATTTCACGACGAAGGTCACCTTCGATTTTGAAGTTTGCTTCGATGTATTCGCGAAGTTTTGCAAGATCT
>CAILBF010000075.1 GCA_903832395.1 uncultured Actinomycetes bacterium
CCTGCCATTATCTTTGCTTCAGCTGCAATTTCAGTTCAAATCGAGGTCGCATATCTCAATGGCAAGAAGTCGCAGGTCGCTATAAAAGGCAGTGACGTGGCCATCTGGCACGTACCGAATTCGGCGCAATCTTTCACAATAATTAAATCCAGTGCAAATACCTATGCGGGAGCTCTGACGAGCGATGACAATGGCTATGGGTATATACCAATTGCTCCGGGAAGTCTGCTTGCTAGAGTTGAAGTACCCCGTTCAAACATCCGTGTTTTAAATCCATGACAATCCCAAAAAAACTAGTGGCTCCCCACTAAAGTTACATATATGAGTTCACAGGCAAAGTTAGGGCGCGGCTGTTCTCGCGTTGGCTGCCGATCTGCCGCGACAATGACTCTGACCTACATATATGCCGAGTCAATGGCGGTAGTTGGTCCGCTTGCAACATTTAATGAACCTCATGCCTATGACCTTTGTGCCGTACATGGTGAGCGTTTAAAAGTTCCACACGGATGGAGCGTAATTAAACAAGAGCTTAGCGGCGAGGAGCATGGGCCTTCCGATGATGACCTCATGGCAATAGCAGATGCTGTCCGCGAAGTTGCGATGCCAGTTCTAGGTTCGGAAGAAAACATTAAGCGAGAAAGTTCCCAGACGCAGATTGGTCGCAGAGGGCACCTTCGCGCCGTTCCACAGTAAGGCAATTATTATGAATCAAATACCGGATGTATTTAAAGCCTACGATATTCGCGGCCTAGTTGATTCTGAAATAACACCAGATTTCACTTTTGCAACGGGCTTAGCTTTTGCCCGCTTCTTACAGCAAGAACGCGAGCCCGCCACAGTTGTTATCGCCCAAGATATGCGCCCATCATCGCCGGCCTTGGCCGATGCTTTCTCTGCCGGTGTGACATCGACAGGTCTTGATGTAATTCGTATCGGTCTAGCATCAACCGACATGATGTATTTTGCATCTGGAAAACTTGGATTACCAGGTGCGATGTTTACTGCAAGCCATAATCCGGCGGCCTACAATGGAATAAAACTATGTTTTAGTAGTGCCCGCCCAATAGGAAAAGAGTCTGGGCTAGCGCGAATTGAAAGTTTTGTCCGCCAAGGGTCACCAATTGAAATTCGTTCGGTGGGTGTTGAAACAAAGCGCAATATGCTCGATGAATATGTTGACCATCTACTTTCACTCGTAAATCTAGATTCAATCCGCCCGTTGACCATTGTGGTTGATGCTGGAAATGGTATGGCAGGCCACACGGCTCCTGCGATTTTTGCTCGGCTGAACTGCACACTTATCCCAATGTATTTTGAGTTAGATGGTAATTTTCCCAACCACGAGGCTAATCCGATTGATCCGGCCAACCTTCGAGACTTACAAAAGGCGGTCAAGAAGCACAAAGCAGATTTAGGTTTAGCTTTTGATGGCGATGCCGACCGGTGCTTTTTAGTTGATGAAAATGGCGTGGCAATTAATCCATCAGATCTAACGTCGTTGATCGCTCAACGCGAACTTATTAGACATCCGGGCTCAACGATAATTTACAATTTAATTTCATCCCGTGCCGTTCTTGAAGTTATTGAAGAAAATGGAGGAGTTGGCCTACGAAGTCGTGTTGGACACTCCTACATAAAGGCGATGATGGCCGAGAGCGGAGCCATATTCGGGGGAGAACACTCGGGCCACTTTTACTTTAAAGAGTTCTGGCGTGCCGACTCCGGTGCCTTAGCCGCTCTTCACGCCATCGCCGCTTTAGGTGAGTCTAAAAAATCGATCTCTAAAATCATGGCGCCTTATCAGCGCTACGTATCTAGCGGAGAGATAAATTCCACCGTCAAGGATGCCGAGTCGGCCTTAAGCCATGTTGAAGAAAGCTTTGCTGGCAAAGCCGGAGTTGACATTGATCACCTTGATGGCTTGAGCGTCATCGGTAATACATGGTGGTTCAACTTAAGGCCTTCTAATACCGAACCCTTGCTTCGCCTTAACGTTGAAGCTAAGACGGCCGCGGCCATGACCAAGCTACGTGATGAAGTTCTCTCGCTCATTCGTGGGTAGCCCTGCGCCCTAAGTACTCCCTTTAGCCCCCTTGCCTGTAACCTAAGCCCCTACAGACTCGTCCATAAAGGAGCTTTTCGTGAACTCACCAATTACTGCAACTCTTCCACGCCATGACATCGCCGATGCATCTCTTGCATCCCAAGGTCGCAAGCGCATCGAGTGGGCAGAGCGCAACATGCCTGTTCTTGCTCAGATCCGCGAGCGATTTGAGAAGTCACAGCCATTTGCTGGCGTCCGAATTGCTGCGTGCATGCACGTGACAACTGAGACTGCAAACCTCATGCGAGTTTTGAAAGCCGGTGGAGCCGATATCGCTCTTTGTGCATCAAATCCTTTATCAACTCAAGATGACACTGCAGCGGCCCTTGTCCACGAATACGGCATTAGCGTTTTTGCTCGCAACGCAATCGATCGCGATGGATACTACGTCCACATCAATGCAGCCCTTGATATCGCACCACACCAAGTTTTCGACGATGGTTGCGACCTCGTCAATACGCTTCACACAACTCGTAAAGAGTTAATTCCAAATATTGCTGGTGGCTGCGAAGAGACTACAACCGGAGTTATTCGTCTTAACCAGATGGCTAAAGATGGCGCACTTCAATTCCCAATGATTGCCGTTAATGACACCGATACAAAGCATATGTTTGATAATCGTTACGGCACCGGACAGTCAACACTTGATGCTGTATTCCGCTCAACTAACTTCCTGCTTGCCGGACGAATCTTGGTTGTAGCAGGCTTCGGTTACTGCGGTAAGGGTGTAGCCGAGCGCGCTAAGGGAATGGGCGCCGATGTCGTAGTGACAGAGATCGATCCAACTAAGGCACTCGATGCAATGATGCAAGGATTTAGAGTTATGCCGATGATTGATGCGGCAAAGGTCGGAGATGTATTTATTACCGTCACAGGTAACCGCGATGTTTTGCGTGAAGAGCATTTCCAAGTAATGAAGGATGGCGCAATCATGGCCAACTCCGGACACTTCGATATTGAAATCGATGTCGCATGGCTTGAGCAAAATTCCAAAGTTAAAAACGCCAAAATGCGTCACCAAACCGATGAGTACGTTTTAGCTGACGGACGCCGCCTACTGCTTCTTGCTGAGGGTCGCTTAGTTAACTTAGGCGCCGCAGAAGGCCACCCAGCTTCGGTTATGGATATGTCTTTCTCTGATCAGGCCCTGACTGCTGAGTACTTAGTTAAAGAGGCTAAGAACTTAAAGCCAGGCGTACACGATGTTCCTACATACATTGACAAGGAAGTTGCAAGCCTCAAGCTCATCAGCATGGGAGGACGTATTGACGTTCTTACTCCTGCGCAAGATATGTACTTGAACTCTTGGGAGCACGGTAGCTAATGACTTTGGTTATGGTCGTCGATGACGACCAAGACCTGTCTGAAATGCTTGGGATTGTTTTAACCGGAGCCGGAATTGATGTTGATCTCGTAAGTCGAGGCGATGAAGTTCTGGAAGTCTTTCGGAACAATCCACCCGATTTAGTACTTCTCGATGTTATGTTGCCAGGCCTTGATGGAATTGAGGTCTGTAAATTAATCCGAGCCGAGTCAATGGTCCCAATCATTATGCTCAGCGCAAAAGGTGATTCATATGATGTCGTGCGGGGTTTAGAAGCCGGCGCCGATGATTACATGGTTAAACCGTTCAAACACCCATCTGAGCTTGTTGCAAGAATTCGGACTCGATTAAGACGTACCAATACCGACATTTCTGGTCTACTAACTATTGGTGATTTAGCTATCGATGTCGCGGCTCATCAAGTGCTTCGTGCTGGAAAACAGATTACCCTCACGCGTCTTGAATTTGATTTGCTGGTTGCACTTGCAAAAGAGCCTGGCAAAGTATTTTCCAGAGATGCGCTTTTGAGTGATGTGTGGGGTTATCGACACTCCACCGATACCCGACTAGTTAATGTTCACGTGCAAAGACTTCGGGCCAAAATCGAACATGATGCAGAGCGACCTGAAATAGTGGTTACTGTGCGCGGTGTTGGCTATAAAGCTGGAGTTTTGGGCGGTTCATAGCAATGAACCGATTCATATCAGTATTTCGAAAATCCCTTGCGCTTAAAGTCATTGTTTCAACGGTAGTACTGTCCCTTGCAGTGATCTATATCGCCGGGTCTGCCCTTAATTCACAGCTGGCCAATGGAATTAGAAAAGTAAATCTTGATTCAGCGATTATCGAAGCCCGCTCCACAATTTTTAGTGCTCAGTACCGGCTAATTTTAGCTCAAGGCGAAAAGGACTCGGCAGTCAGAAAAGTCGTAGATGACTTAATTTCTTCGGCGACGTCATTAACGATTAATGAAAATGCTCGAGAAGTTATTTTTCTTAGAAGTCCCGGTAATACTAAGAAATTAGACTATGAAATAACATCGAACCTAGTCGATCCAAACTCAATCCCAGCTGCATTAGGCAAGGCAGTTAGAAAGTCGAGCGATTTAGCGTGGAACTACATAACCATTAAATATATGGGTGGTCAGAAGGTTTCTGGTTTAGCTATCGGTGAAAAAGTAGAAATTCCAAATGCTGGTAAATATGAAATGTACATGCTTTTTTCACTTGCAAATCAATCAGCGACATTAAATCTAATCCAGAGCTATCTCTTTTTAACCGGGCTTTTCCTGATTTTACTAATTGGATTAATTACTTGGCTTGTGGTTCGCCAAGTAGTACGTCCAGTTCGTCAGGCCGCTGATATTGCCTTGAAGTTTACGGCAGGTGATTTCACTCAGCGCATGGACGTCCATACTCAAGATGAAATTTCAACCCTTGGCCAATCATTTAATGAGATGGCAGAGTCACTTGAAAAACAGATTGCCCGACTAGAAAACCTTTCTCGAGTTCAACAACGCTTTGTTTCTGATGTCTCTCATGAACTGCGCACCCCATTGACTACTTTGCGTATGGCCTCTGAAGTTATTAACTCGGCCCGAGAGGGATTTGATCCAGTTGTGGGTAGGAGCGCCGAGCTTATGGTTGCTCAACTCGATCGATTCGAGCGATTGCTCGAAGATTTGCTTGAAATTAGTCGCTTTGATGCCGAAGTTGCCGAAATTGAAGCCATCGACTTCGATTTCGTTGTTCTAGCAAAACGCTGCGCTGAAGATTTAAACCTCGTTGCAAAGGAGCGATCTACAGAGCTGCGCATCTACTCCATTGCAGAGTCCATACAAATAAGGGCTGATATTCGCCGTGTTGAGCGCATCTTGAGAAATTTATTTTCGAACGCTATCGACCATGCAGATGGAAAACCGATTGCAATTACAATTGTTGCCAGTGATGATGATGTAGCAATCGGCGTTCGAGACTTTGGTGTGGGTATTGAGGAGTCAGCGTTAATTCGAGTCTTTGATCGATTCTGGCGGGCAGATCCATCGCGTGCGCGCACTCGTGGAGGAACGGGTCTTGGGCTTTCAATCGCACTTGAAGATGCACGGTTGCATAATGGCGAGCTAGAAGCATGGGGACGACCTGGAAAAGGTGCACACTTCGTAGTAACTCTCCCTCGACAAGCTGGTGCTGCCATTACAGCACGATTGATCAAACTAGTGCCCAATGATTTTCACGATTGATTTCCACAATTTAAATCATGCGTTACGGATGCCAATTAGCATCAGAGAATGCAACTCTTTGAAGAAGTAAGCCAACTCCTTTTCCCAACGCGCTGTTTCGGATGTCATACAGTTGGTTTTTCTATTTGCTTTACATGTCGAGCGGAATGGAACCCTCGCTATTATTCAAGCCATATTTCAAAACTTCGCGTACATTCGGCCGTAATTTATTCAAAAACTGCGAGTCGAATTCTTTTGGCCGCCAAGGAGCAGGGTTTAAAAGGCGCAGACACATTGATTATTGATTCGTTAGTGCACGTGCTCTCACAAGGCGAATTTGACCACCATAATATTCGACTAGTCCCAATTCCATCTTCTTCGAATGCGATTCGTCGTCGCGGACGAAGTTTCATTGTAGAAATTACAGATGCAGTCGCAAAAATTATGGGGCTGCCGCAGACTGACTGCCTAGAGTTGATAAGAAAAGTACGTGATCAGAGCGGATTGCATGCCACTGATCGGTCACACAATTTGCATGGTGCCTTCGGTCTCAAGAAAGGTGCATTTCCACGAGGAGATCTAATTCTTATCGACGATGTCGTTACAACTGGAGCGACCTTAGGCGAGGCCGCCAGGGTCCTTAAATCCCAGGGTTTTCACGTGCTTGCCTCAGTTACCGCTTGCGTGGCCCAACCTCTACGATAGGAGGGTTGATTCAAGCGATGAAGTGCGAGAGGTCCGGCGATGCCAGCGTTTTTTGACAGACTTATGCGAGCCGGTGAGGGTCGCCTACTTCGCGAACTTGGCAAGGTCGTTGACGTCGTCAACGGACATGAGCCACGTGTAAGCGCACTTTCAGATGTAGAACTACGTGGACAGACAACGCTTTTCCAGGAACGCTATTCAAAAGGCGAGACACTAGATGATTTAATGCCTGAGGCTTTCGCAGTTGTCCGCGAGGCGGCAAAGCGAACTTTGGGTCAGCGCCACTATGACGTTCAAATTATGGGTGGAGCCGCTCTGCACCGTGGCAATATCGCTGAAATGCGTACCGGTGAAGGAAAGACTCTAGTTTCCACGCTACCTTCATATTTAAATGCTTTGGCCGGACGCGGCGTACACGTTGTTACTACAAATGATTATTTAGCAGAGCGCGATAGTGAGTGGATGGGCCGTATCCATCGTTTCTTAGGTTTGAAAGTAGATGTGATTCTTGCCAATATGTCACCTGCTGAACGGCGCGAAGCTTATTTAGCCGATATTACTTATGGAACTAATAATGAGTTTGGTTTTGATTATCTTCGCGACAACATGGCTTGGTCTCTAGAAGATTGTGTTCAGCGAGATCACTTCTTTGCAGTTGTCGATGAAGTTGACTCAATTCTTATCGATGAAGCACGTACACCTTTGATTATTAGCGGTCCTGCCGATAAGGCAACGAAATGGTATGTCGAATTTGCAAATCACGTTGGTAAGTTACAGCGTGACGTTCACTATGAGGTCGATGAGAAAAAGAAGACCATCGCAATTTTAGAAGAGGGCGTCACGAGGGTTGAAGAGATGCTACAAATTGGCAACCTTTATGAAGCAGCCAACACCCCAATGATTGGGTATCTCAATAATGCCGTCCGCGCGAAAGAGTTATTTAAGCGCGATAAAGATTATGTTGTAATGAATGGCGAGCTCCTCATTGTTGATGAGCACACTGGTCGTATGTTGGCTGGTCGCCGTTATAGCGAGGGACTGCACCAAGCCCTTGAAGCTAAAGAGCGCATTGAAATTAAGGATGAAAACCAAACTCTTGCAACCATCACTTTGCAGAACTATTTCCGCCTTTATTCCAAATTAGCGGGCATGACCGGTACGGCAATGACTGAGGCTTCTGAGTTTTACCAGATCTATAAACTCGGCGTGGTTCCAATTCCTACTAACCGTGAGATGGTCCGTATCGATCAACCCGACTTGGTCTACAAGTCGGAAGAAGGAAAATTTGCCGCAGTAACGGCCGATATTGCCGACAAGCATCGCAAAGGCCAGCCTGTTCTAGTTGGAACAGTGAGCGTTGAAAAATCTGAAGAGCTCTCTGCTTTCTTGCGCAAATCTGGTGTTCCGCACGAAGTTCTCAATGCTAAACACCACGAGCGCGAAGCAGCAATCATCGCCCGTGCTGGAGTATTAGGTGCAGTTACGGTTGCAACTAACATGGCCGGTCGCGGTACAGACATCATGCTTGGTGGAAATCCAGAGTTTATGGCCGACTTCGAACTTCAACGCCGTGGAATTTCTCCGGTAGATAATGCCGAAGAGTACGAAGCAGCTTGGCCAGTTGAAATTGCGCGACAGAAAGCCGCCGTTGTTAAGGGACACGAAGAGGTTATTGCCCTTGGTGGTCTTTATGTCTTAGGTACTGAACGACATGAATCTCGACGAATTGATAATCAGTTGCGTGGTCGATCTGGTCGACAAGGTGATCCTGGTGAGTCACGTTTCTATCTTTCGCTTCAAGATGAGCTTATGCGCCGATTTAATTCCGGCATGGTTGAGCGTTTCTTGACTGCAGCTGGTATTCCAGAAGATGCTCCCATTGAATCCAAAATGGTGAGTAATGCAATTCGCTCAGCTCAAACTCAAGTTGAGGCGCAAAACTTTGAAATGCGTAAGAATGTTTTGAAGTATGACGACGTTATGAATCGTCAACGCCAAGTAATTTATGGTGAGCGCCGCATGGTTCTTGAGGGCGAGGACATTAAAGATCAAGTGGCCGAATTTGTTCGAGAGACACTGAGCGCCTATGTTCGTATTGCAACGTCAAATGGCTATGCCGAAGACTGGGATTTAGACACTCTTTGGAACGCGCTTAAGACCATCTACCCAATTTCCTTCACCATCGATGAATTAGTTTCAGCGGTTGGTTCACGCAGTTCCCTTGACGCCGATTACATCACTGCTCGCGTAATCGAAGATTGCGAAAAAGCCTATGCAGCACGTGAAGAGAGCCTCACCTCTGAAGTAATGCGTGAGCTTGAGCGCAAGGTTTTATTATCGGTTCTAGATCGCAAGTGGCGCGAGCATCTTTACGAGATGGATTATTTACAAGAGGGAATTGGGCTACGTGCAATGGCTCAGCGCGATCCACTCGTTGAATACCAACGTGAAGGTTACGAACTCTTTTCAGCGATGATGGATGCAATCAAAGAAGAGATCGCTGGCTTCCTGTTTAATATCGAGATCACCGTCGAGAGTACAAGCCATGAAGTCACCGGCGCTGGACTCGAGGCCAAACCTTTGCCAACAGGCTTGCAGTACACCTCACCTGATGAGTCAGGAGTTAAGACAACTGGTGAAGTTTCGCGAAATGCACCGTGCCCATGTGGTTCAGGTAAAAAGTACAAACGTTGTCACGGCGCGGCTTAAAGCAACGTTAGAGCAGTACACAGCCAGCGTCCATCGACGCCTTCGAATCTAAAGACGAGGGCGCGAAGGCGATTACCAAATCGCACTGTAACCGTTGTTTCGCAGATTCCATCCAAAGGTTGGCTGACATGAAGTTTTCGAATTTTGCCAACCTCCCTTTCACTTCCTGACTTTGTGAGAAGCTCTTTGAAAATGCGATGGTGAAACTGTTTGATCAACTGGGTTGGTTGCCTTCGTCCAGCAAAAATCTCTAATACGTTTCGAGCAAAGTTAGCGCACCAATCGTTCAACTCTGGAAGATCTTCGGCCGATGTAGGTTCTGGTGCGAAGTCCGGATCAAACTCATCATCAAAGACACTTGGTACCAGGTATAGCCTGCTCTTTTTCTCCGCCACGATAATTGGCCTAGGCCTAAAGATTTCAAGGACTGGATGTAGCCAGTCCTCATCCTCATCACTTGAAATGGCAGTGATTGCGATTGAATTAAATAGCGGGAATTCGTCATAGATTTCGTTTGTAGTCATGGCGCCATATTTGTGGAGGAAATGACGGCTCACTTCAACCAAGCAGATGGGTCGGGTTCGTGCTAATTGATGAGTGTGGATAAAGTTCGATTGATTCTGGTCGAATCACATTGAGTTAGCGCTATGGCACACAAAAAAGATCTATCACGTTCACGTACACCCCTAGCTATCACATTAATCGTCGCATCATTTATCTCAGCATTCTTACTTGCGGCCTTTTCACATCGCGGCAGTGATTTCTGGGTCGCAACTATCGATATGGCCCCCGGCCACCAAATCGCAACTGGCGATGTCCAACTTCATCACTTTGATTTGGATTCAAGTGCATCGCTCTATGTGAGTGCCTCTGATGATCCCCTTGGATTGACAGTGATATCCACGATGGTTCCTGGGCAGATAATCAATATTCAGAGCATAAATTCAAACAGCACTATTTTGACTTCGAGCGCGGTTCCAGTCAGCATCCGTGCAGTTGACCTTGCCGCAGGTCTACAAGCGGGAGAGGGCGTCGATATCTATTGGGTCATTGATGCCCAAAATGGGGAAGCATCAACTACACCGGTACTAATTCTTGGGGGAGTCACGCTTATAAGTTTTGACCAAAAAAGTAGGAACTTTGGAACCGATGCTGCAATTACTCTTGCAGTAGAAAAGACCCAAGTATTACGTCTACTTACTGCAACTACTCATGGCCGATTAGTCTTGGTCCGTTCTCATGTCTGACCTCGAACTTCCTACCGTTATAACTGCCATTGCTGATGCAGAGACAGAGAGTTTTATTGCGGGCACTCTTTTTGCACAGGGTTGGAGTGTTGTATTTCGAGCCATCGACTTTGATTGCCTTGAAAACTACGTGATGGCGAATCCCGACATTGCACATGGAGCGATTCTTATATTTGCACCAGATTTACCAGGGCTAACTAAAGAACTTGTAGGTGAAATAGCACTTCACGTGAAGCAGCTTGTTGGCTTTTCCGATGGGGCAGCACGTGAGAATGATCTAGGTGAACTGCATCCGATACCAACGAGTGCAACAGATCTCATTAGCCTGGTTCGCGGTTTTGTACGAGCCCCTATGGTGCGCCAAAGCGCCCAAACTCCACGACAGGCTCGTCGGGCTCGCGTTCTTGCGATCGGCTCGGCCGGTAGCAATACGGGATGTACAACTCTTGCAATAAATATCGCTATGGAGTTAAGCGTTCTTGAAAAATCAACATTACTTATTGATGCGAATTTTCGCGCACCGTCAATTGCTGCACTTCTAGCTATCCGGAATGTGAATAGCGAGACTGGCTGGCGCACAATTGCGCCCTCACTCTCAATTACAGAGATTATTCAAGAGCAGGCAATGTCAGTTGATTCCTTGATGGAGCAAGCCAGCAAATCCTTCGACTGCGTCATCATCGATTTAGGTTCAATTTCTGGCTTATCAAATCGATTAACCGATAGGCGTTGGACCTCAACTATGACAACTTGGTGTTGTGACCACGGCGATGAACTCATGGTCGTTGCGCGTCCAGATTTGCTCGGAATGCATCGCCTGGAACAGGTAAGTCAATTAATCGAAAAGACTTCAATCCGTAGTGCTTTGAGTTTTACTTTGAATATGCGCTCTCAAGGCCGCAAGGGTGCCGACGAGGAGGCGAGATTTTTAGCGCTAACAACGCCACTTCGACCATTGAGTGTGCGCGTTATCGCACGAGATTTACGTGCAGCAAGCACAGCAGAGCGCGAAAAATCCACTCTCATAGAGGTCAATGAGCGCTCTGGGCTGCGCAAAGCGATAGCAAAGATAGCCAGTGAGATCGAGCGCTAACTTCTAATACCATTGGAGCATGCGCGCATATCTCCCCATCAGCCATGCTGACTTATCAAGTTTTCTCACTAGTCAGAGCCTGGAAGCACAAGAGGTTTTCGCAGCGACTGAGTTTTATGTCAATGAAAATTTGGATTGCGATGATGAAGAGATTGAATACCTACTATCGGTTAGTGCCGGTGAAAAAGCTTTGGAGCTTCGGAGTTCCATGACGGCACCCGGGCTGGTTTTAGCAATTGAACTCGATAATTCACAGTGCGGACAAAGCGTGGAAAATATATTGACTCTCATGGCACCTATTACGTGGAGCCAAGTTCAATGTGCTCTATTGATCTATCCCGATGATGACGAGTTAGTGTGGTTTGCAACGCAAGAGATTGCCCCAGAGTTAGTAAATTGGATTTAGCGTGCCACAATTTGAAACGCTGATTCATGGGCGGAGTTCGGTAACACTCGACCAGGCTCATCGATTGCGCGAGCTAGTCGCCGATTGGCAGTTACTTGCAGATCTCTCTTTTGCCGATTTAATTCTCTGGGTACCGATTAGAAAAGATGTGAAGTTGTGGCCGACTGGTCATGTTGCAGTCGCACACATCCGCCCAACCACTGCGGCAACTGTTTTTTCCGACGATGTTATCGGTGATGAAATTATGTGGGGTAGTAGAAGCCGTATCGATGAGGCGCTCTCCAGTGGAGAGATTGTGCGCGACGGGGAACCAGAAAAAATCGGCGAGTTAATGATTAAAGAGGAGACGATTCCAGTCTCTCTCGATGGGACGGTCTTCGCTGTAATTTCCCGCCATCGTAACTCTGAGTTAATGCGTTCACCAGGAGCCCTTGAGCTTAACTATCGTCAAATTGCTCACTCGTTTTACCGAATGGTCGCGGAGGGTTCATTTCCCTATAAGAATGCGGGTTCACTCTTTGAGCCAGTTCCACGCGTAGGAGATGGCTTAATTCGCTTGGATGTAAATGGCGTTATCTCTTTTGCAAGTCCAAATGCTCGCTCGGCTTTTAATCGAATGGGTTGGAAGAGTGAGATCGAGAATCACAAACTGGGTGATATTGCAGAGGCAGTCATAAAGAACTCCCCGGATGCGCATGAAGAGGGTATTAAAACAAGATTAAATGGAAAAGTTTTGCGACGTGTTGAAATTGATAACCAAGGCGCAACTATCGACCTATTAGTACTCCCAATTCTTGCAGGTACAGATCGCATTGGTGCGATTGTCTTGTTGCAAAACGTGACTGAGCTGCGCCGTCGCGATCGTGAGTTAGTTACCAAGGATGCAACGATTCGCGAGATTCACCATCGTGTGAAAAATAATTTACAAACCGTCTCTGCTCTTTTACGTTTGCAAGCAAGGCGAATTGAAGATCCTGGCGCTGCATCTGCACTCAATGAGGCGGTACGCAGAATTGCATCAATCGCGCTAGTTCACGAGACTTTATCTAGCACGAGTGATACTGATGTTACTTTCGATAACGTATTATCATCTTTAATTACCCACGCTTTAGAACTTAGCCCTCGAATGGGCGAGTTGAAAATTGAGCGAAAGGGTGAACTCGGCTCACTTGAATCGCGTCTTGCTACACCGCTCTCGTTGGTAGTCACTGAGTTAATTCACAATGCCCTTGAACATGGACTGGCCGAGGAAGGATCAACGCTTTCAATTGAGCTTGCGCGTTATAGCAATGAGTGCGTCGTGAGAATTACAGATGATGGCGTGGGTCTACCCGCCGAATTTGATTTGGCGACGTCATCGAATTTGGGACTGCAGATTGTTCGAACGCTGACGGAAAATGAATTAAAGGGTGTATTAAAATTAACCTCTAACGATTTGGGAACTACAGCTTCTTTGAGATTCCCGCTGTAAAACGTAAGGTGCGATGTTAGAAAGAGCTTTGTTGTTCCTGAAGTCGGGCACGATTACGTGCAGCACGGCGCTTAAGGGCACGGCGCTCATCTTCAGATAACCCGCCCCATACTCCGGCATCCTGTCCGCTCTCTAGAGCCCAGGCTAGGCAAGGCTCTTTGACGATGCAGCGATTACAGACTTTTTTTGCCTCTTCGATTTGAGAAATTGCGGGGCCAGTATTTCCAACTGGGAAGAACAGCTCTGGATCTTCATCCCGGCAGGCCGATTGATGTCGCCAATCCATGTGCGTGCCTCCTTCAGCCCCGTTTCGGCGAGGCCCAATAACGTAAAACTTCGTTGGTGATACGCGCACAAGTGGCGCGCAAGAGGGCAATTCTCTCGCCTTATTGGCATATTAACAAGGCTGAAAGCCTAGGGATTTCACCTATTAGAGGTGATTTATATCGCGCGTGCCCCCGACAGGATTCGAACCTGTGCACCCGCCTCCGGAGGGCGGTGCTCTATCCCCTGAGCTACGGGGGCTCATAAGGTGATGCGGATGCAAGGTTATCAGCGCGTGCGAATTAACCGCGCACCTGAAAGAATTAATCCATGAGTTCAATCGCCTATTTTGCAACTGGCTGTTTCTGGGGAGCCGAACGTCGCTTTTGGTCCATGCCAGGCGCTGTTGAAACATCAGTGGGATACATGGGTGGTACCGATCCGCATCCAACCTATGAAAGTGTGTGCACGGGCCGAACTGGTCATGCCGAAATGGTAAGAGTTACATTTGATGAATCGAAAATTTCCTATCAACGCTTACTTGAAGAGTTTTGGATAATGCATGATCCAACATCCTTAAATAGGCAGGGAGGGGATATTGGAACTCAGTATCGCAGCTCCATTTACACGACCACTCCCGCTCAATATGTCACGGCAGTTGAATCTCGCAATGTCTACCAAGGCGTCCTGACTGCACATGGTTTCGACGACATTGCAACCGAGATTATTAGTGCTGATGGCGTTGCCTATCATCTAGCCGAGGAGTATCACCAAAAATACTTAGCTAAAAATCCCGCTGGTTATGATTGTCATTCCACAACTGGGATTGCTTATCCAAGCGCTGGAGTTTCAGTATGAGTGAAAAGAACTATCGAGTTCAAATTAACGAGGAAGAACTTGCGGCAAAGTTAGATCCTTTGTCTTTCGATGTTTTACGACATGCTGCCACAGAACGCCCATTCACTGGAGAATATACCGACACCGATAAAATCGGGATTTATAAATGCAAAGCATGCAGTGCGGTTCTTTTCAAAAGCGAAACTAAGTTTCACTCCGGTTGTGGGTGGCCATCATTTTATGCACCTACTGCAGATGATGCTGTAGAACTCATTGAAGATCGTTCACTTTTTCCACGGGTTCGCACTGAAGTCCGTTGCTCTGCCTGTGGATCTCACCTCGGCCATGTATTTAAAGGCGAAGGCTATGACGTTCCAACCGATGAGCGCTGGTGCATAAATTCGGTCGCGCTTATTCTTGAGGATATTTAGTAATCCAAGCCGCGTGATTCATGTACGGCTTGATAGCAATACCACGCTACAACACTGCGATAGGGATGAAGTTTCTCGCCCTTTAAATCTAAAGCTTTAGCCGCAATTTCTTCGTTATTTTTATGAATTATATCCCAGCCTCGTCTTACTGCCAGATCGCCAGTGGGCCAAACATTTAATCGGCCTAATTGAAACATCATAAACATCTCTACCGTCCATCGACCGATTCCCCACAACGAGGTGAGCGCTTCAAAGATCTCTTGATCGTCATGGATTTCATCGATTCGATCAACGGGAATTGTCTTATCTAGTACAGCTAACGATAAGCCTTTTAGGGTGCGGGATTTAGCGCCAGAAACCCCTATTTCACGCAACTTCGCATCATCTAATGCAGCTAACTTCTTTGCAGTGACTTGACCCTTGCAAGCCAGAACTAATCGGCCATGGATAGTGTCGGCAGCTTTAGTCGCGAGTTGCTGCGAGATTACAGAACTAACTAGTGATTCAAAATTCGTCTCCGTGGGTAATTTTCTGCCTATTGTGCATAGTGGTCGACGCGCAATCAGTGGAGCAAATTTTTTATCTAACTCACCGACCTCAGTTACGATACGCCGCATTTTTTGGGCGGAGTGAAGCGCCATTAATTACAATGAAAAAACTGGATATTCATCAGTCACGAGCAGAAAGGCATAACCTAAAACTCGGTTCCAATAGGCAATAGTTCCGACGACACCTTCGGCGCAAGCTTCGGGATAGTTACCGGTGAAGACAACGCTAAACCAAGCAAAAATCGTGAGGAAAGACGCATAGATTACATATGCAACCCCCACGAAATATAGAGGAATTGCTAAAAACCATTTTACTAAAGGTAGCCATCGGTTAAGTGCCTTAGCATCTACCGGCGGAAAAGTTACGCTGACAATGTCATTTTCTTCGATGGAGGGATATTCATCCGTAAGCAACAAGAGGTATGCATCAACGCGCGTTTGCAAGGAAAGAAGTGCTTCGTTAAATGCTAATAAGTAACTTGGATAAACTTGGCGAAAAATAATTGCAAGAGCAACCGGAAGTACTAAAAATCCGATTGCAAAGTAGCCCGAGGTATTTGTACTAAAATCTGTAGGCGTAAATGATGAGAGAAAAATCGCCATAGGTACAACGAGGATAATTCTAAAGAAGGCGCTCACCCGATCTCGTTCGGTGAGTGATACATCAATCTGGGTCTGGATTTGTTGGTTCATGAGGCTAAATCTACTCTTTGAGTAAAAAACCCATTGCTTTTTGCGGGGGTTATGCCTTACTTTTACACTTCTTGCATAGGTTTTACAGGTTTTTGCAGAACCAATCGGGTAAAAAGGGGCGATCAATGGCGGGCATTAAAGAGGTCGCCGATGAGGCTGGAGTATCGACTGCAACGGTCTCACGCGCCCTTCGCGGCCTACAACACGTCAATGAGGCTACGCGAACCAAGATTTTAGATGCGGCAAAGAAGCTTGATTATCCATTGACGCGCGCAGATACACCCAATGGCCGAACAAACAGCGTTGGTGTAGTTGCTCCATATATTTCGCGTTGGTATTTCTCGCAAGTTATAAGTGGTGCTGAACAGGCTCTGCGCGAGGCCGGATTGGATTTACTAATTTATAACTTCAGCGCCATGAAGGGCCGAGAAAGGTTATTTCAACATCAACTTCTAAAGGGTCGTGTTGATGCCCTCATTGTCATCTCACTGCCACCCACTGTCGAAGAGTTCGACTCAATTCTTGGGCTAGGTATTCCAATTGCTTTAGTCGGCATGAATCATCCACAGTGTGCAAGCATAAAAATCGATGACGTTGCTGCGGCTCGAACGGCAACTCAGCATCTTGTTAATCAAGGGCACAAAAAAATCGGACTTATGTCGGGTCGGCCGGATGATCCATTTAATTTCAGTGTTCCACAGGATCGTCGTAAAGGTTTCTTGCAGGTTTTAGCTGAAAATCAATTGGAGTGGTTGCCATCGCGTGAAGTGCACGGCGATTTCACAATGAATACTGCCTCGCGCGCGATGGATGAATTATTAGCGCGCCCTAATAGGCCAACGGCAATTTTCTGCGAATCCGATGAAATGGCGATGGGTGCATTGCAGGCGCTCCGCCGTCATGGATTGAAATCACCCGAAGATATTTCAATTGTCGGCTTTGACGGTCACGAGATGGCTGAGTTCTCTGAGTTAACAACTATCGAGCAGCCAGTTGCGCTCATGGGAGAGATGGCTGCTTGGTCAATCGTGGAGCGATTGCGTAAACCAAATGTGCCAGTTCCGTCGTTGGTTTTACCCACAACTTTAGTTGTCCGAAATACCACTCGACGATTGCTCCCCGGGGAGGCCTGAGAGTTCTAGGTGTCTTTATTGTGGCCCTCAAGGTAGCCTTCGAGTGTGACTGATTCCAACGTACAAGCCCTCTCCCTAGCCGAACTCACAACACACCACTCGGAAAAATGGAGTGGTTTCGATTCTGATGTTTTGCCGCTTCCCGTGGCCGAGATGGATTTCCCAATTGCAGATCCAATCCGAAAAGTATTACTCGATATGGTCACAAGCTCGGATCTAGGTTACTTGGGTTTAGTCCCTGAGCTAGGCGCTGGCTTCGCGAAGTTTGCACATGAGCGTTGGAATTGGATCGTTGATACATCGCAGGTCCGAGTTGCCGCCGATGTTGGAGTTGGAGTCGTTGAAGTTTTACGCGTATTCACTCAACCTGGAGATAGCGTTTTAATTAACTCACCCATCTATCAGAATTTCTATAACTGGATAAATGAGACTCGTCTTACGAAGATTGACATTCCATTTACGCGCACTGGCTCAGAGGCTGAAGGGTCAAATCCTTGGGTTTTAGATTTTGATGAAGTTGAAAAGATTTATGCTTCCGGATTGAAAGTGCATTTGCTATGTTCACCACATAATCCGCTGGGTCGTATTTATTCTAAGAACGAGCTCATTCGAATTGCAGACATGGCGAAGAAGTATGGTGTTTTGGTAATCAGTGATGAGATTCATTCGCCACTAACATTCACCCCTCACGAATTCACGCCATTTTTAACTGTAAGCGATGCGGCTAGGGAGGTTGGCGTTGCAGTCACGTCAGCCACCAAAGCTTGGAATCTCGCTGGATTAAAGTGCGCAATCATCGTCTCCCAGAATGATGCGATTCATAAAAAATTAGAAGAAATGCCAAAGGCCGTACATTTTCGTGCATCAATTTTGGGTGCCTATGCCTCGGCTGCAGCCTTTGCCGATGGAGGACCGTGGCTTGATGCAGTAATTAAGAATCTCGATGACAATCGATTCCTACTTCGCGATTTATTGAAAGATCAATTGCCAACAGTCAGGTACAACATTCCACACAATGGTTATCTTGCATGGCTAGACATGAGTTCTTTGAATCTGGGCGAAAGCCCTGCCGAAACACTTCTTCAAAAGGGGAGAGTCGCACTTAACCCAGGCTCTCTGTATGGCGAGCAAAGCACGCAATACGTGCGGTTAAACTTTGCAACTAGTCCAGAGATAATTACTGAGGCAATGAAACGGATCGTTTCTACGCTTAAATGAAGGACGAGTCGTGTGACGTAATCATTATTGGCGGAGGCCATAACGGCTTGGTAGCTGCTGCATACCTTGCGCGAGCAGGCAAGAAGGTTCGTATCGTGGAGGCTAACGCAGAGGTCGGAGGAGCAACCACAAGCGTTCGCGCTTTCCCCGGCTTTGATGCTCGAATTTCGCGTTATTCATACCTTGTATCCCTATTGCCAGATTCAATCGTCGCTGACTTAGGTCTGAACTTCGAATGCATTTCGCGCACAGTTTCTAGCTATACGCCGTACTCACGGGATGGAAAGAATGCTGGCTTGCTCGTATCCAGACAGTGGGATGTAGATACTGAGGCATCATTTAATCTCCTGGATTCAACTGGCCATGAAGCAGCAGCATGGCAAGAGTTTTACTCACAAATTGCAGAGTTTGCAGAGCGAATCGCCCCCACATTCCTTGAACCTCTCATGACCCGAAGTGAGCTTCGGGATTTGATTGGATTACCAGCGGTTTGGGATTACTTAATTGAACGGCCAATTGGCGAAGTTATTTCGGCGCGATTCAACGATGACCTAGTTCGTGGCGTCGTATTAACCGATGGCCTCATCGGGACTTTTGCATCTGCCTTTGATTTGCAGTCGAATATTTGTTTTCTCTATCATTTAATTGGCAACGGTAGCGGTGAGTGGAAGGTCCCAAAAGGTGGAATGGGTGCGCTCGTTGCTGAACTAGAACGTGTAGCGCGCGAGGCAGGTGTAGAAATAGTAGTGAATGAACGCGTAATAAATGTAGCTAGCGATGGAGACGGCGTCACCATAACAACTGCTAGTGGTCAAAAAATGCGCTCTCTTTATTTGTTATCAAATGCCGCGCCCCAAGTTCTTGCACAATTACGCGGTACGCCAGTGCCTAGAAGCCGCGATGGATCGCAGATGAAGATTAATATTTTGTTAAAGCGCCTGCCG
>CAILBF010000076.1 GCA_903832395.1 uncultured Actinomycetes bacterium
ACCTGGATCGATGCGCCAATTCAAAGCTGATGCACCGCTTCAGAAGTAAGGCGCCGATTGAATACTAAGGGGCGGGTTCAGAAGTAAGGCGCCGATGGAGTACTAAGGGGCGGGATATACACAAGGAATAGGCGCTTCGCAAGCAATCGAACCCGAAGGCAGAAGACTTCCAAATAGGAACAATAAAGCTAAATAAAAAAAGCTCAATAAAAAAAGCTCAATAAAAAAACTAGGGGGAACAATGAACGCACTAATAACAAAACTCGTATCAGCTGAGATCTCACTGCGCGAGGGATTAACACGCAAGCACACGAATTTTTATGCCCGCCTACGCGACGAGCGTGGCGATGTTCCTGGATGGGTTCTCGTAGTACTCATGACTACCGGATTAGTCACTGCCATATGGACAATCGCAGCACCTCGGCTCACTACCATCTTGAAGAATTCACTTGATGCTATGAATGGAATTCGTTAAGGCGAACTGGAGTGCCAACCATGCTCAAATTGCTGAGAAAAGATAGTGGCAATGTCGAGAGCGCAATGGTTTTGATTCCACTTCTTATTCTCTTTCTCATCGGAATTGAACTCATAATTGCAACGAACTTGCGCAACGCTGATGCTGCGATTGCTCAAGGTGAAGCATCTCGGCGAGCTATTACTGGCGAAATCTACGCAAATGATCAAGTAATCGAACTTAACTCACATGACCGCTTTACTCATATAAGAGTGCTAATTACCCAACGCCACACAACATTGCCACGGATTGTCCCCGGGTTAATTGAATTATTCGGGGGATCGCCCTCAACGGATGTTAGAGGGGCTGCGATTATGGAGCCCACCAATTGAAAAGAAATCAAAGAACGAGTTATGCAAAACGAGTATGTCGACTGATAGCGCATAACGAGCAGGGGAGTGCAATAGTTGAATTTGTCGCCCTTGCAATCCCACTATTTATTCCAATCTTTATCTATCTCAATAATTTTGCATCGATCAGCGGCAATGAAGAGATTGTCAGAGTTTTGGCAAGAGAAGGTCTACGAGCATATGTTGCAAGTGATAACGAAAACACTGGGCGAGAAGTCTCCGCCCAAGCGTTGGCTGTGATTGGTAATCACTTGGGATTGACTGCTGAAGAAATTAAAACTCTCACGGCCCGGTACGAGTGCTCACGCAATCCATGCCTTTCGGCAGACGGACGAATTCGAATAACTGTTTCATACACCGACGCGCAGTCACATCGCACAATTGAAGCTTCGGCCCAAGAACATATCAGCCCATGGATGTGAACCCGATACAAGGCGCTCTGCCAGATTCATGTATCAAAGTCAGCCCGTGGCAACGAGTTCGAAGGCTATTTAAAGAGGAGCAGGGCTCGCTGAGCGTTGTAATCATTGGGCTATTCATTATCACCGTTGCTTCCCTGATGGTGATGAGTGATGTGGCAACGGTTTTAGTTGCAAAGCGTTCGCTGGCTCAGGCAACTGAGGCCGCTGCTCAACGCGGAGTTCATACGTTAGATGAATCGGCTTACTACACGGGAAAGGGAACGATGTTTACTGCGCCATTGGCAGTTATTACCCAACGCGATCATTCTCCGATCCCAATAAATTGTAATAGCGCACTATTAAATGTGAATTTAGAACTTTATAACTGGAGCAATGCCGATTCAGCGATGAAGCGTTATGAATTGCAGGGAATTGTGTTGACCCACATGGAGTGCGATGGCTCATCGATTGAGATTTCAACGTATTCGGAGGTGAAGTTTCCATTCACCGTGCCTTTTTCAAAGATGAGTTCGGCGATTCTTACATCGACCGTTGGCACAACAAATCAAGTCCAGGAAGGCTTTTATCTCTTTGGTATTCGGCTGTATTAATCGCTTCATTCACTCCGCTATCCTTCTTGCATGGCCGCGCGCGAATATGCTTTAGAGATAAATGCTATTGATGCGACCCTAGTTTCAATTGAAAAAGTATTGGACTTGCCTAAGTTACGTGCGCAGTCGAATGTTCTAGAGGAAGAGGCTGGAGTTCCAAACCTTTGGGATGACCCCGAAAATGCTCAGAAAGTAACTAGCCGACTTTCGCGCGTACAAGCTGAGATAAATAAGTTAACTGGACTTCGCAGGCGCGTTGAAGATCTGCCGATTTTATTTGAATTGGCGGCAAGTGAACCTGACGGTACGGCCGTTGCCGATGCAGAGCGCGAGTTAGATTCAGTCAAGAAGGCAATCGGTGAACTAGAAGTTCAAACACTTCTGAATGGCGAGTATGACGATCGAGATGCATTAATAACTATTCGCTCAGAGGCCGGTGGAGTTGAGGCTGCAGATTGGGCCGAAATGATTATGCGTATGTATCTTCGCTACTGCGAGCGCCATGATTTCAAAGTTGATGTGTTGGAAACATCCTTTGCAGAAGAAGCCGGAATAAAATCAACAACTTTTCGCGTTAGCGCACCGTATGCCTATGGAACTTTGTCAGTGGAGCAGGGAACGCACCGATTAGTACGTATTTCACCCTTTGATAGTCAAAGCCGCCGCCATACTTCATTTGCTGGCGTTGAAGTTGTTCCTGTTGTAGAGCAGAGCGACCATGTCGAAATTGATGAGAAAGAAGTTCGCACCGATGTGTATCGCTCCTCTGGTCCAGGTGGACAGGGTGTTAATACAACTGACTCTGCAGTGCGCTTAACACATATCCCAACAGGCATTGTCGTCTCATGTCAGAACGAGCGTTCACAGATTCAAAATAAAGCTACGGCTATGGCAGTGCTGCAATCGAAGTTACTTGAGCGCCGGCGCCAAGAAGAAGTGGCAAAGATGAATGCTCTTAAAGGTGATAACTCTGGATCATGGGGAAATCAAATGCGTTCATACGTTCTAGCGCCTTATCAAATGGTGAAAGATTTACGCACAGATTACGAAACTGGAAATACTTCAGCGGTTTTAAATGGCGAGATTGATGAGTTCATCGAAGCCGGAATTCGTTGGCGCCGAAGCTCTTAGCCGAGTATTTTCCTCCATTTATCCGGAGTGCGCCTTAGCTGAGATAATTCTTTGCATACACTTATTGACGCCACATATCTTTTAACCTCGCTTTTACTCGGGATTTTTCGCTGGAATTGGGGATATTGGCTCAATCTCACATCAATTCTCAGGCTTGAATGCGCGTTAGAAGTGCCGATTTCCACCTTCCTTACATAAACTATGGGCAGAGCGCCGACGAAGAGATGAATCGTGGGCCTGAAATATTTTGGGAGTTGTAGATGATTCGCTTTGAAAACGTCACCAAGATATATCCGGGTCAAGAGCGCGCAGCTTTGGACTCTGTGAGCCTTGAAATCATAAAAGGCGAATTCGTCTTTCTTGTCGGTTTGTCCGGATCAGGTAAGTCAACTTTTCTTCGTTTGATTCTTCGTGAAGATCGCCCTACCTCTGGCACCATTCATGTGGCTGGAAAAGACTTAGCAACTCTTGCTAACCACAAAGTTCCAGAGCTTCGTCGCCAGGTCGGCACGGTCTTTCAAGATTTCCGCCTACTTCCAAATAAGACAATTACCGAAAACGTTGCTTTCACTCTTCACGTTCTCGGGTATTCGCAAAAAGAGATTAATCGCGAAGTTCCAGAGGTGTTAGAGCTCGTGGGACTTGAAGATAAGGGCGATCGTCTGCCCTCGGAGATATCTGGTGGAGAGCAACAACGTGTGGCAATTGCCCGTGCATATGTGAGCCGCCCGCCAATTCTTATCGCCGATGAACCAACAGGAAACCTTGACCCTGCAACGAGTGTTGGAATTATGAAACTCCTTGACCGGATTAATCGCGAGGGAACAACAGTATTAATGGCAACACACGATTCGGGAATTGTTGATCAGATGCGAAAGCGCGTTATCGAGCTAGACCTTGGTCATGTGATTCGTGATCAAGTTCGTGGTGTTTATGGATACACGGGATAGACGACAGACCAATGACCTCACTATTTAATCGCAGCAAACAGGTATCAACGTATGTCTCGAAGGAAGGGTAAAACATGCGCGCACGCTTTCTCTTAAGCGAAGTTGGAATTGGACTTCGTCGAAACATGACGATGACCTTTGCTGTGATCGTGACGATTGCGATTTCATTATCTCTCCTGGGAATCGGACTGCTGGCTAATGCCCAGGTAGGTGCGATGAAGGATTATTGGTATAACAAGATTGAAGTTTCAGTATTCTTATGCGGATCACTGTCAGAGTCGCCATCGTGTTCTGGTGGAATCGTGACATCGGATCAACGACAAGCGATTCAAACCGATCTTCAAAATATGCCGGCAGTTGCTAGCGTTTTTTATGAGTCACAAGCGCAGGCATTCACACGTTTCCAAGAGCGCTTTAAGGAATCTGCTATCGCTCAAAATGTGACCGCGGATCAACTTCCAGAGTCATTTCGTGTGAAGTTAAAGGATCCAACTCAGTTTGCGGTGATTGTCAGTGCATTCTCTGGTCGCCCAGGTGTAGATGTGGTTCAAGATCAACGAACTATTTTAGATAAGTTTTTCAAACTCCTAGATGTGTTGCGCAACGGTGCGCTTCTCGTTGGACTGGCATCAGTTCTGACAGCTGCGCTTTTAATTAGCAACACATTGCGAATCGCGGCATTTAATCGCCGCCGTGAAACGGGAGTCATGAGACTTGTAGGAGCCTCATCGTGGTCGATTCAACTTCCATTCCTTCTTGAGGGCGTCATCTCATCGATTATCGGATGGGGCTTAGCAACTGGGTTATTAGCCATACTCAAAAGTGTGGTGGACTCCAAAGTTGCGCCGCTACTTACCTTCACTAAATTCTTTGGGTGGAATGAAGTTTGGCTCGCCTCAGGGTATTTATTGGCAACTGGTTTATTTGTCTCGACCGTAGCTTCAGTCATCACTCTGCGCCGCTACTTAAAGGTCTAAGGCCACGTTCTATACCGAAGAAGTTATTCGGCTACTTAAAGGTCTAAGGCCACGTTCTATACCGAAGAAGTTATTCGGCTACTTAAAGGTCTAATCACCCTGTTCTTAATGAGAGAATAGGGGCGTGGTTCAATCGTGGACCTGAAACCTTGGCATCTGCATCGATGCGAATTTTCTTTAGGAACTATCTAAGGAATTTTACGGTTTCTGTGAATATTTGCGAGGGCGGTGATGCGGTCATGGTTAAAGAGGTAGGCCGCAAGGTCATAGCCCAAAACAAAAAGGCACGACACGATTATTCAATTGAAGATGTTTATGAATGCGGGTTAGTCCTAACGGGTACAGAAGTTAAGTCACTACGACTCGGTCGAGCATCGCTCATCGATGGCTTTGCCATGATCAACGATGGGGAGTTATGGCTCAGCGGAGTACATATTCCGGAATACACTGAAGGAACATGGACAAATCACACGCCTCGTCGAGAGCGCAAACTTCTGGTACATAAGGCAGAGCTCAATAAATTAATTGCGAAGCTCAAAGATTCAGGAACAACACTGGTTCCACTCTCACTTTACTTTAAAGACGGCAAAGCCAAGGTCGAGATTGCCGTTGCTCATGGAAAGAAAGCCCACGATAAGCGTGAGGCGATTAAGGCGCGTGAGGCTGACCGTGAAGTTGCACGCGTAGTTTCACGCGGATCATCAGGCAAAAGCGGCAAGGCCTCTAAGCGTTACGAGGATTAGAGAATCAGGATTTCACTATATGCCTGGCCGCACATCTCGTCCCAACTCAATCCCAAGTCTTCGCCGCTTATTAACTCTGTGTAACTATGCGCGAAATTTGTAGATTATGAAACTCAGCGTTGTTGACCTACAATTTCTCTACCGCCGCTTCGACACCTCAATTTTTGAGGTGATGTTGCGACGGCAGGTAGTAGTTGACAATTAAATAGAGGAAGAGAAATACGTTTCTTTTTCTCCAAGTTCTATATGTGAAAGCACAATAAATCTTGGGGGTGAACGGTCTCGACTTTGGATGTTGAGGCAGGGGAAGCGGGCCGAGGAAGCCGGAATGATCTCGTAAACCAATAATCCGTGCAAAAAATAACTGCTGACACTAATCAGCAAGCTTTCACACTCGCTGCATAAGCTAGTTTGAAGCCGTTAGCCCAGATGCCGCTCTCGGTCTGGAATCTAGCGTCGATAGAGGGCTTTTCATCACGTTGGTGTTGCGAACAGCGTGAGAGAACAGTTTCGCAAATGAGTCTGTCGAAGAGTTGTGTGGGAAAACTTCGGGACTGAGAAAGCGTTAATCACACTACGCCCGTAGAAGCCCTGTTTTTATACCGAAGGACCCGGGTTCGATTCCCGGCACCTCCACAACGATCGAGGCAATTGCAAGTGCTTGCATTTTCAATTGGCCGAGCGAGGCGCGGTGGTTGAGCGCCTTGGCGCAAAACCTCCACCAAAATTTGCGCATGCTAGCTGCCACAGGCGTCGGGCATACTTCTCCCATGAAGCCAAGTCGCATGGAGGCATTTAGTGATGGCGTCTTTGCCGTAGCCATCACCTTGCTAGTTTTTAACTTGAAAGTTCCAGAAGTATCGGCGGGCCATTTAAGTAACTCTTTGGGTAGCCAATGGCCTTCTTATGTAGCTTATGTGATTAGTTTCTTATCCATTGGAGTTTGTTGGGTTAACCATCATTCGATTTTGGATCGCGTAGCGATGGTTGACCGAAATTTACTCTTCACTAATCTTGGTTTACTTCTCGGAATCGTTTCAATTCCTTTTACGACCTCATTGGCAGCGACATGGTTCAACCAGGGATCCAATGCAAAGTTAGCAGTAGGCATTTACTGCGCTAACTGGGTTTATGTATCCGGTTTCTTTATGATGACGATTCATCACCTCATGGACCATGAGCATCTCTCATCGAGTGCAACCGGTACTACTCTCAAGTCGTTGTGGAGAAAGGGCTACGTTGGAGTTATTTCCTATCTCAGTGCAACTCTTTGTGCTTTGTTTTACCCAGTTATTGCCTTCTCAATCTGTCTCATTCTTGCTGCCTATTATGTGTTCGGGGTCGCAGAAGAAGTCAGTAATAAGGATTAATCACGCTCAAAAAATGACGTATGAATTTCTGCCACACCATATAGGTCACACTCAGCTCTAAATTCTCGGCCTCTTTAGTCGACTCGTAAATGCTTCAACGTCTTCAACCGTAGTTATATCAAGTGAACCAAAGCGTTCAAAGATTCCGTGGAGGACCTCTACCGTCGCCCGCGCATCATCGAGGGCGCGATGATTGGGCGATGTCTGCGTTTGAAAATACTGCGACAGGGTTGATAATTTGCAATCAATCACATCATCTTTACTTAAAACAGAGCGTGCTAATCGGACCGCGTCAAAGACTTTATATTTCGGCCAGCGATAACTATGGTGTGAGGCGGCGGCTTTCAAAAATCCTAAATCAAAGCTAGCGTTGTGAGCCACAAGAATATTCTCTGATGCCGGACCTAAGAACTCTAGAAAACTCGGTAGCAGGTTTTCAATTGATGGCGAACCTTGAATCATCGCATCAGATATTCCAGTCAAATCAGTGATGTAGGCAGGAATAGGAGTTCCTGGATTTACTAGAGTTTCAAACTCCCCAATTACTTTTCCGCCACATATTTTCACGGCGCCGATTTCAGTTATTCCTGCACCGATATGGGGCGAGCCCCCTGAAGTTTCTAGATCTAGGACGATAAAGACAGTCGTCAAGAGCGGGCGACTGAGTTCACCAATACTCGGCTGCCATGCCTCATCATCACTGCCATCAAGATTCATGGGAGATAGCGTAGGCGAGGTGACCGACATGGTGCATCGA
>CAILBF010000077.1 GCA_903832395.1 uncultured Actinomycetes bacterium
CGAACGGCATTGAAAGAATCAAAAGCTCCGGTCGTAGGTATCTCACCAATTATCGGAGGAAATCCCATACTTGGTATGGCAGATAAATGCTTATCAGGGCTTGGCTTAGAGACGAGTGCAAGTTCGGTCGCCGCTATTTACGGTGCCAGGACAAGTGGTGGATTATTAGATGGCTGGCTCGTTGCCGAATCTGATGAAACCGAGATTGAAACTATTAGGAGTTTAGGAATTGCATGCGTTGGGATTCCTTTATTAATGAGCGATGATGAGGCGACACGATTGATGGCTCAGCGCGCGATTGAAATGGCGTTAGATAGGAGAGCAAACTGATGGATGCTTTTCAAGTATTTCCAGTTGTCGGAATTCCAGAGGTTCATCCGGGAGATGACTTATTTACTCTCATAACAGATGCGTTGGGCAAAGGTCCAGGGTTACAACCACATGACATTCTCGTGATTACAAGCAAGATAGTTAGTAAATCAGAGGGGCAGATTTTTCCAAGTCAGACGCGTGATGCGCTCATTGTGGAAGAGACGGTTCGAATAATTGCCGAACGTGGCAAAACAAAGATTGTCGAAACCAGACATGGTTTGATAATGGCGGCCGCAGGTGTTGATGCATCGAATGCACCGGCAGGCACCGTTCTTAAGCTGCCAGAAGATAGCGATAGAAGTGCAAGAGAGTTACGCAAGAAGCTCCACACTCTGGCCTCACCAATCGGCGTGATCATTACGGACACGATGGGCCGAGCATGGAGACTTGGACTGACGGATAATGCAATTGGTGTTGCAGGAGTTCGGACATTAATAGATTATCGAGGTCTTCATGATGATGCTGGGAGGACTCTTGAATTAACGGTGACGGCTGCGGCAGATGAAATCGCTAGTACGGCAGAGCTCGTTAAGGGAAAATTAGATGGAATTCCAGTTGTACTTATCCGCGGCTTGTCACGGTATGTGATTGCCGATGATGGACCAGGATCGATCTCATTAGTTCGATCGCGCGAAGAGGACATGTTTGCATTGGGATCAGAGCTTGCCGAGCAACAAGGTTATCTTCGTGGCTTCGAAGATGGAAAAAGAGCGGTAGCGAAATCGGATTAATGTGAAGCGTTAGCTAGAGTTCCCATGTCGCTAACACTGTACGGATTCCTGTAACAAGTGCGATGGGTTGATCGAGCATTATTGCGTGGCCGGATTGCGGTACTTCAATAAAATCAGAGACCAACTTTAAGTTCTCGCGAATCGTTGTCATCATCTCCTCATCGATTACACCGAGCTCTGCTTTAAACATTGCGACTCGACATTCAATCCCAATTAAGTCAGTAGGCGTCAACCACGATTGGTCTGAAATCTTAGGATCGAATTTCCATGACCATCCACCTTCAACTTTTCTAATGGAGTTTTCGGCGATGTAGGACTTGATGTACGGCGGTGATTCTTGCGCCGGAATTGTCCGAAATCTCGCGAGTAATTCTGCCCGACTTGAGTAAACGCGAAGTGGTCCAAATGCACCGCGTTGAGAAGCAACTTCAACTTCTGGTGCCACTGTTCTTATAGGACAATCAACAGATATGACACCTCCGATTCCATCTTTATCGCGCTTTGCTTTCGCTAGCGCAACGAGTCCGCCCATGCTGTGACCGATGAGAACTGGTTGGTCGGCGATACCCGATTCGGCAATTATGGCCTGACATTCATCGGCCCACATATTTAAGGAGTATGAAGAGCGTCGGCCACTATCTCCATGCCCGGATAGGTCGATGGCTACCACTCTGTGAGTAGTAGCAAGAAAGGGCGCGATGTGATCCCACCAACGTGCGTGCGCGAAACCGCCGTGGATCAGAAGCACTCCCTTGCGGTTGCGATCCCCCCACGCTCGATAGCTAATTGACACACCCGCAACATTGATTTCACCGCACTCGACAGGTGCTAACAACGCATCACTAAACCACGGAGGCACCGAAGAGAGTTCGTCGTTATTGGTCAATTCGCCCTCTAAATCCGAGAATCCCATATCTTTAGTATTGCTAAAGAGCAGAAGAAGTCAAACCCGTATCTGGTCTATTGAATAAGGGAGTTACGGGGTTTCGTACAAGTATCTAATAGCCAGATTCACATCTTCGCCCTATCTTTGCTGTTTCACAGTATGGCCGACTAGTGGTGAGCAAGGTGGCAATGGGAATTCGAATGCACTACGACCCAGGTGCTTTCTGCTGGACCGGTCTTGTGGCAACCGACCTTGATGGCGCGTCGGATTTCTATAGCTCCCTTTTCGGTTGGAATCTGCGCGATGAATCGGGGGAGCACGGTGAGGCTTATGCGGCATTGATCAATGGTCGATGGATAACCGCACTTACCTCACGCACTGAAACGTTGTCTGTAGGAATATCGGCGCAATGGAATCTTTATGTCTGTGTTGAGGATGCGGCTGCAACTTCGGCGCGCGTGGTGGAGCTGGGTGGCTCTGTTGCAGTTCCACCTTCGGGCATCGCAACATTTGCACGGACAGCAAGCATTATTGACCCACAAGGCGTGACGTTGCGTCTCTTCCAACCCGGCGAATTACGTGGAGCCGAGCTCCTTAATGCCGCGGGTGCATTGTCTTGGTACGAACTACTCTCATCTGACCGTGAGACGGCCGCTACTTTTTACCAATCTCTTTTTGGTTGGACCACGGAACCAGTAGAGGGCGGTCCTATTCCGCACGAAGTAATCATGAACGGTCCGGATAAGTACAACGGCCAGTTCAGTCCTTTGCTTCCAAGCCTTAATTCATCTCAGTGGATTCCATATTTCGGTACCGAGAACATTGAGGCAAGCTACGCCCGGGTGGTTGAACTTGGTGGATCCTCTTTGCTATCTCCACTCGAAATCACTGAGGGTCAAGTAATTGCAGTAGTTCGAGATCCACAGGGCGCTGTCTTCGGACTGTGCCAGTATGAGTTTGAAGCGTTCGAATGATGCAAACTATGAAGGTTTTGCTAATACATTTTTACTTCAACGAAAACAGTTCTTTATCAAAGATCAATCTATTACAAGGGTGTGAAAAATGAGAACTTCTGTAATTATCTCGGGTGCACGTACCCCTATCGGTCGCTTTAATGGAACTCTAAGTTCTCTTAGCTCGACCGACCTAGGTGGCTTGGCAATCAAAGCCGCGGTTGAGCGTTCAGGTATTTCTCCCAATGAAGTTCAGTACTTAATCATGGGGCAGGTTCTGCAAGCAGGCGTTGGACAAGGGCCGGCGAGGTTAGCTGGAATAAAAGGTGGCTTGCCGATGGATATTCCCTCGATCACTGTGAACAAAGTTTGCCTCTCTGGGCTCAATGCAATTGCGTTAGCCGATCAACTTATTCGGGCGGGCGAGTTCGATGTCATTGTTGCTGGCGGTATGGAGTCGATGACTAATTCGCCGCATCTACTAATGAATTCTCGCACTGGATTCAAACTCGGAGATGCAACGCTGAAGGACTCGATGATGTTTGATGCACTGTTCTGCTCTATTGACCAGATGGGGACAGGGGAGGCCACTGATAAATACAATGAAGGCTATGCCATAACTCGGATGGCTCAAGATGAATTTGCGTATGAGTCACATTATCGTGCAGCAAATGCTCAAACAGAGGGCGCATTTGATGCAGAAATTATCCCCGTCGAACTCAAAGATCGAAGAGGCAATCTCACTCTATTTTCCCAGGATGAAGGAGTTCGACCAGAGACTTCAATTGAAGGTTTAAGTAAACTCAAACCCGCCTTCTCATCAACTGGAACAATTACGGCAGGCACTGCTTCTCAAATTTCCGACGGCGCTGCGGCTGTTGTTGTCATGCTTAAAGAGCGAGCCATTGAATTAGGACTTGATTGGCTCTGCGAAATTGGGGCACAGGCCATGGTGGCTGGGCCTGATGCATCTCTCCATGAGCAACCCGCTAATGCGATTAGGTTGGCAGCCAAGAAGGAGGGAATCGCAGTTGAGAAATTTGATTTTGTTGAAATCAACGAGGCCTTTGCTGCAGTAGGCATTGCCTCATCACAAGCGCTGGATTTAAATCGTGAAGTCGTGAATATTCACGGCGGAGCTATCGCACTCGGTCACCCACTTGGAATGTCTGGAGCCCGCCTTGCATTGCACATCGCCTATCAACTTAAGGACAGGGGTAGTGGATTCGGCATTGCAGCTCTTTGCGGAGGTGGTGGGCAAGGTGACGCACTGATATTAAAGAGATAGGTATAGAGCTCTAGTTCTGCGCTAAAAAAATCATTTATTGAGTCGCCCCAGAGCAAGGGCTGATCTATGCAACTTTGGCACTAAGACTTGCCTGTAACCTATGCCCATGTCATCTGAGCTAAATCGCGAGGGCCTTCACGAGGCTTACGACTTCGCCTACGTGCAGGAAAAATGGCTGCCTGTTTGGGATCAGATACAACCCTTTAAATCGGGTCGCTCAGATGATAATCGCCCCAAGAAGTATGTCTTGGATATGTTTCCCTATCCATCGGGCGATTTACATATGGGCCATGCCGAGGCATACGCGCTCGGAGATGTGATTGCACGGTATTGGATTCAAAAAGGTTTTAACGTCATGCACCCGATTGGGTGGGATGCATTTGGACTTCCAGCCGAAAATGCTGCGATTAAGCGCAATGAAGATCCAAAGATTTGGACGTATGAAAATATTGCAGTGCAGAAAGCTTCGATGCGCCGCTTTGCATGCTCCTTCGACTGGGATCGTGTTTTTAATACATGCGATCCTGAGTTCTACAAGTGGAATCAGTGGTTGTTCTTGCAGTTATTCGAACGCGGACTTGCCTATCGCAAAGACTCAGCCGTTAACTGGTGCCCAAGTTGCCAAACAGTTTTAGCTAACGAACAAGTAGTTGCCGGTCTATGTGAGCGTTGCGATACGGCAGTTACAAAGAAGAAATTGAATCAGTGGTATTTCAAAATTACTGATTACGCGGATCGCTTACTTGATGACATGGCCCAGCTTGAAGGCAAGTGGCCAGAAAAAGTATTAATGATGCAGCGCAATTGGATCGGTCGTTCAAGCGGGGCTAACGTCTCATTTGTTATTGAAAATCGAACCGAGCCAATTACGGTTTATACAACTCGTCCCGACACTTTGTATGGTGCAACATTTATGGTTGTGGCAGTCGATAGTGATCTTGCCGCCGAACTTGTTGTTGGCTCGGGTGTCGAAAGTGAGTTTGCTACGTACCTAGAAAAGACTAAGGCCGATAGCGATATTGATCGACTAGCCACAGATCGCCCAAAGAGCGGTGTCTTCTTAAATCGCTATGCGATTAATCCAGTCAATGGTGCAAAACTACCTATCTGGGCCAGTGATTATGTTTTAGCCGACTACGGTACGGGTGCGATAATGGCCGTACCAGCTCACGATCAACGAGATCTAGATTTTGCACGAGCAATGAACCTACCCGTGACTGTCGTTGTAGATACTGGTGATGAGGATCCAAACTCATCCGGGATTGCAACCAGCGGAGATGGCGTATTAGTTAACTCTGGCGCCCTTAATGGCATGAACAAGGCCGATGCGATTGCAAGCATTAATGCACAACTTGAAAAAGATGGCCTCGGAAAATCTGCACGTAACTATCGCCTGCGCGATTGGCTTGTTTCGCGCCAGCGCTACTGGGGTACTCCAATTCCTATCATTCACTGTCCATCGTGTGGCGAAGTTCCAGTTCCAGCCGATCAGCTTCCGCTGTTACTTCCCAACGCTGAAGGATTGGATTTAAAGCCAAAGGGAACTTCACCACTGGGTGCTGCAACTGATTGGGTCAATGTTAAATGCCCTAAGTGCGGCACTGATGCCAAGCGCGATACCGACACTATGGATACATTCGTGGATTCATCCTGGTATTACCTTCGTTATCCATCATCGACTAACCATGATGAGGCTTTCTCTAAGAAAGATATGCAAACGTGGTTACCGGTAGATCAATATGTCGGTGGAGTTACACATGCAATCTTGCACCTGTTGTATAGCCGCTTCTTAACAAAAGTTTTAAACGATTTGGAATTATTAGATTTCAATGAGCCATTCTCACGTCTGCTCAATCAGGGCATGGTTCTTATGGATGGCTCGGCGATGTCGAAGAGTCGCGGCAACTTGGTTCGCCTATCCGATGAGCTTGAACATCACGGTGTAGATGCGATTCGTCTATCAATGGTCTTTGCAGGACCTCCTGAAGATGATGTCGACTGGTCTGATGTTTCACCCTCGGGATCGGTTAAATTTTTATCGCGTGCGTGGCGTTTATCAGGTGATGTAACAAGTGCACCTGGTGTTGATTTCTCAAACGGGGAAATCTCGCTTCGAAAGGCAACGCATAAAGCGTTACACGATGCCGATTTTGCCGTCTCCTCTCTAAGATTTAATGTTGCGATCGCTCGCGTTATGGAGCTTGTAAATGCAACACGCAAAGCCATCGATTCAGGGTGTGGGCCGGCAGATCCCGCCGTTCGCGAGGCCGTTGAAGCTATTGCGATTATGTTGTCGCTAGTTGCACCATTTACCGCCGAAGAGATGTGGGAGCGTTTAGGTCATCGCCCATCTGTCGCCCTTGCCGGTTGGCCAGTAGTTGATCCACAATTACTTGTAGCCGATGCGATCACCGCCGTGGTTCAAATTAATGGCAAGATAAAAGAGCGCCTGGATGTCTCACCAACCATTAGCGATGCTGAGCTTGAGGCTGCAGCTTTAGCCTTACCTGCAGTCATCGAAGCGCTCAAAGGTGTCACAATCACAAAAATCATCACGCGCGCCCCAAAAATCGTTAATATCGTCGTCACTAGTTAGGCCAGCTCGACTTACTAGTTTGGTGGCCGCTTAAAACCCACTTTCTAAAAGTGTATTGCCCTTCCCATTGGGCTGCGCTCAATTTCGTTGCAAAATAGACAACAATAATAATTTTCACCCTTTACAGACCCTATTTTCCCCACTTGAATACAGCAATTGCAAGTATTAAAGGTTGTATGTATAACAACAAGGAACCTCTTAGGAAGGCCAGGTTGTATTTAAATATGTCATCGCCACTAGATACTGCCAGCGTTTCTGTTAGTTCGGCCTTAGTCAAAGGCTTAATTGTGCAAGGTGTGAAGAAATTCTTTGTGGTTCTTGGCCATGGGACTACCGACCTAGGGGAGGCCCTTCGCATTGCTAGCGAAGACGGATCTATTACGGTTATTCAATGCAGAAATGAAGTAGAAGCTACTCATGCTGCTACTGCGCTTCGGTGGTCAACGGGTGAAGGCGTTGCAGTAGTTACCTCAATTGGCCCAGGTGCTCTTCAAGCAGTCTCGGCTTCCCTTGCAGCAGTAAGTAATGGAATTGGAGTGTGGTTCATCTTCGGAGATGAAACAACACATGATGAAGGCTACAACATGCAGCAGATTCCGGGGCGCGGCCAGTCGAGCTACTTCAAAATGTTTTCTCATATGGCTGAAACATACTTACTTCATACCCCGCAGGCTATCTACACAGCACTTCAAAAAGGCTCCGCTACTACTAATCATCCAAGTCGCCCACAACCATTCTTCTTATTGCTGCCGATAAATATTCAGCCCAAAGAAGTTCCATTTTTTGATTCTCGTAAACTTGATAATGGGAAAGAAGTTTCCATCGGTCCGGCAAATAGTGAGGCAATCAAAGAAGTTGCAGCTTCTCTAATGCAAAGTCAAAAGGTTGTCATTAAAGTTGGCCGTGGCTCAGCGTTAGCAGGAGAAGAATTGAAACTCTTAGCGGAGCTCGTCGATGGAATCTTTGTAATGTCTCCCTCAAGTCTTGGAATAGTACCAAGTTCAGATAGTCGTAATATGGGAGTAGGTGGATCTAAGGGATCCATAAGTGGAAATTTCGCCATGACAGGGGCAGAGACTCTTATTGTGGCGGGAAGCCGCGCAGTTTGTCAGTCGGACTGTTCACGAACAGGTTACCCCAATGTAAAACATGTTATTAATTTAAATGCAGATGTTTTTGACGCACTCCATTACAACAATACAACAACTTTAATAGGTGACCTTAAGCAAACACTAGGAATTCTTATTACTGAGTTAGAAGCTCTAAAATTTTCAAAGCCAAGTAATTCCGCTTGGCTAAAGCAATGCGGAGTCAAAAAAGAAGAATGGGCGCAGTACAAGTCAATGGTCTTAGCTCATAACACTGTTTTTGATACTTCGCGAAAAGAAACCGTCTTAACCCAACCATTTGTTGTATCTGAGACTCTAAAATGGGTTGAAGCGAATGAATATAAAGTCTTCTTTGATGCAGGAGATGTACAGGCAAATGGTTTTCAAGTTGCAGAGGTAAATTCTGAAGGCTGGTACTTCACGGAAAGTGGTTCAAGTTATATGGGATTCGCTGCATCGGCTGTCCTAGCCGGCGGAGTTTCTAATGAAAAGTTTTATGGTGTTGCCGTCACGGGCGATGGTTCATTCCTTATGAATCCGCAAATACTGATTGATGCAGCCCACACCAAAACTAGTGGATGCATTGTGGTGCTAGATAACCGACGAATGGGAGCAATTTCCTCCTTACAAAATGATCAATACTCATATACATTTGCAACGTCTGATCAAGTTGTAGTTGATTTTGCGTCAATGGCAGGGTCCGTTGAAGGAGTTTTGGGTCTGAACGGTGGTACTTCACCAGAAGAGTTTCATGCTGCGCTAGCTATGGCATCAACGCACGTGGGTCTAACTCTCATCCACGTTCCAGTGTATTTCGGTGATGAAGTTGGAGCGGGTTTAGGCTCTTACGGGAGATGGAATGTAGGTCCATGGAGCCATGAAGTTGAAGAACTCATTTCTAAGGGAGGGATTTGATATGTCAGATAATATTGAAAACTCCTTGTTATGGCTCAAAGAGAACGCACCTCAAGGCTTACTCATTGATAATAAATGGATAGCATCGGTTCACGGAAATGCTATTGAAATTTGTGATCCCAGTACCGAACAACTAATTGCGTCCGTGCCAAGCGCTACAAAAGAGCAAGTAGAACAGGCTTTGCAATCAGCTGCTACTGCCCAAAAAACATGGGGTCAGATCTCCTCATGGAAAAGATCTGAGTATTTGCGATCGATTGCTCAAATAATTAGAAGAGATGTCGATATCTATGCCCGCGTGATGACTTTGGAGCAAGGCAAACCGTTTGAACAGGCAAAGGGTGAAGTCTTGGCGTCGGCTGATCAGTTCGACTGGAATGCCGATGAAGCACGGCGCGTTTACGGCAGGATTGTGCCTGCAAAAAACGAAACCGATCAGATTCATATTTATCGACAACCAATTGGACCTGTTGCAGCTTTTGCACCATGGAATTTCCCAATGCTTTTGCCAGCTCGCAAAATAAGTGCCGCACTCGCTGCTGGTTGTGTTGTCATAGCGATGCCAGCGATTGAATCTCCATTGAGTGCATTAATGATCGGTAAAGCAGCGATGGAAGCAGGATTACCTTCAGGTGTTCTTAACCTGCTCACTGGAGACCCTGTGCTTCTCTCTCAGACTCTGATTGATTCGAAAGTGATTCGTAAGGTTTCGCTCACTGGATCCGTTCCTGTTGGAGTCATAACACTTGCTCGCGCGGCAACGTCTATTAAGCCAGTAACCGTTGAACTAGGTGGTCACTCTCCAGTTATTGTTCTTGAGGATGCAGATATTGATGAGGCGGCGAAACTATGTGCAACTGGAAAATTTAGAAATGCCGGCCAAGTATGTATTTCGGCAAATAGATTTTTCGTTCACGAGGCGGTTTCCAAACGTTTTATTGAGAAATTTATCGAACACACGAAGACGATTCGCGTAGGCGCTGGACTAGATGCAAATACAGATATGGGGCCATTAGGAACCAAAAAGCGTGTTCAGGCAATGAAAGACATGGTTGATGATGCTCGCAACAAAGGCGCTGACGTGGCTCATGGTGGCGACGTATCAAAGGAATTTTCTTCAGGTTATTATTTTGAACCAACTGTTCTGCTCAATGTTTCCCAAGACATGATGGTAATGAAAGAAGAAACTTTTGGGCCTATCGCCCCAATTTCAACGTTCTCAGATATTCATGAGGCGATTGAGTTAGCAAATTCGACTCCATATGGCTTGGCTGGCTTTATCTTCACTCAAGATCTCAATCGGGCAATTCAGATTGGCCTTCAGTTGGAGGTCGGAATGGTCGGAATAAATAATTTGACGATAGCTACGGCAGAGGCTCCTTTCGGCGGGGTCAAATCATCAGGCTTCGGGCGAGAAGGCGGCTCTGAGGGTATAGAAGACTTCCTTATTACAAAGTATGTCAACGCTCGTATGAATATGGTTACCCTATGAAAAAAGAAAATACACCAGGATTTTTCGGCGGACTGACAAGTTATGGGGACGAGGGTTTTAGTTGTTTTCTGCGCAAGGTTTTTCTATCTTCTATGGGATATGACGACGTTGATTTATCACGGCCATTGATTGGAATTGCAGATACGTCCAGCGGATACGTAACGTGTCATCGCGAAATGCCACAACTCATTGAAGCAATCAAGCGTGGAATTCTACAATCTGGTGGGCTTCCCGTGGTATTTCCTACTGCATCTTTACCTGAAATTATGATGAATCCAACCTCGATGTATCTGCGGAATTTAATGGCGATGGAGACCGAGGAATTAATCAGATCGCAACCGATGGACGGAGTAGTCCTTGTCGGGGGCTGTGATAAAACTGTTCCCGCTCAACTCATGGCTGGGATCTCTGCAGGTATTCCTTTTATGCAAGTAGTCGCTGGTCCTATGATTCCGGGCCGTTGGCAAGGTCAGAAAGTTGGCGCCTGTACCGATTGCCGCGCAGCATGGAGTGATTATCGCGGTGGAAGGATTAACGAGTCACAAATCAACGAGGTAGGAGCAGTGCTTGCACCATCAGGTGGTACCTGTACCGTGATGGGCACAGCATCAACGATGGCCTGCATATCCGAGACACTTGGTTTTGCAATTGCTGGTTCTTCAACTGCAGCAGCCCCAACGGGTGAGAGACTCGTTATCGGGGCAAAGACCGGTCGAGCAATAGTCCAAGCAGTCATAGATAAGCGAACTCCGGATAAAATTCTATCAAGGGGTTCCTTTTTAAATGCGGCAACAGTACTAGGGGCAATTGGCGGCTCAACTAATGCAATTGTTCATTTATTAGCAATTGCACGGCGCGCAAAGATCGAATTCACTATTGATGACATTGCAGAGGCGTCCGCATCAGTTCCCGTTCTTGTTAATTGCAAACCATCAGGAACTGGATACATGGATGACTTTCATGCCGATGGCGGAGTTCCCCAGCTACTTCATCAGATATCTGCGAACATTGATCTCAACTCTTTGACGATGACTGGCCAAAGTTGGGAAGATATTTTGAAAGAAATAGCTGTGCGAGTTCCATCCGGTGCAGGAATTAAAGAGTTATCAAAGCCTGTATCACCAAAAGGAGGGCTCAGAGTATTACGAGGAAACTTGGCACCCGATGGCGCAGTTATCAAGGTTTCGGCGGCAACATCTTCTCTCCTAAATCATGAGGGAGAGGCAGTGGTTTTTGAGTCACTTGAAGATTTAATGGAGCGAATCGACGATCCAAATCTAAAGGTGACCGCCGATTCAGTTTTGGTTCTTAAAAATGCCGGACCTTATGCCTCAGGTATGCCAGAGGCTGGGGCACTTCCAATTCCAAAGAAGTTAGCACAAGCTGGTGTTCGCGACATGGTTCGTATTTCGGATGCCCGAATGAGTGGAACTGCATTTGGAACCGTCGTCCTACACATTTCCCCCGAGGCGGCAATAGGTGGGCCACTGGCAATTGTAAAAGATGGTGACAGAATAAAACTTGATGTTGAGAATAATCAATTGGAGCTCCTGGTTTCAGAATCTGAAATAGCAAACAGATTAAAGAGTCATAAGAGGAGTTCCAGTCTGCCCGATACGTCCTGGGGATCCATATTTAAAGCCACAGTTTTGCAGGCTTCAGAAGGCGCAGATATTGATACAACAGGATTGCGAGGTTGAAGATGGCGATGAATATTTCTAAAGCTGGCGCCCTCATAAGTGGTTTGGAAGTTCTTGAAGTTGTTTGTTCAGACCCAGCAGGACTTGGAGTCTCTGAAGTCGCACGACTTTCAAAACTGGATAAAGGAAATGTCCACCGGATACTTCGCTCTTTAGAGGGTCGCGGCTACATTGAACAGGACAAGAAGAGCAAGAAATACAAGGCTTCATCTCATGTGCTCTCGCTCGCGCGCTCAGTACTTCGTGGTCTCGATATAATTGGAATTGCTCGACCAATCATGCGTGAGTTGAGTTTTAGTTCAGGTGAGTCTGTTCACTTAGCGCAAAGAACACGTTACGGCGGTGTTTACGTCGCCCAGGAACGCCAACGGGGACGAATCACAATTGAAACCGAGATTGGCGCATCACCTATTATTCATGCAACAGCGACTGGTAAAGCCTTGCTCTGCTATGAAGACTGGCAAATCGTTGAAAATTTACTAATGGTTCCACTCGTCAGTTTTACCGAAACGACTATAACTACAGTTCCACAATTCAAAGAAGAGCTCAAACTCGTTCGAGAACAAGGCTTTGCCATTGATAATCAAGAGCTAACGAGTGATGTTCGCTGTGCAGCAGCACCAATCTTTGATTTTACTGGAGCAGTAATCGCATGCGTTGGCATGTCCGGACCTTCCTCTCGAATAGATATCGAGAGGTTGAGTGTCATGGGCCAGTTGGTCTCTGATGCTGCAAATCAAATAACCAAAAAAGCCGGAGGGCACTACCCCGTTATGAGTAGTGCCCCCCTACAGACAACCTAGGAGAAGACCTATGACAAAAGGAATAAAAAAGTTGCCAAGAAAGCGCTCTCTTACAGTCGCTGCTTTGGCAATTGTAATTGGTATGGCGGGAGGCGCAGTCCCATCTGCACATGCAGCATCAGGTAATGTCGCCCTTGAGCATTATTTCAGTGGTGACCTCGGGCAAAAAGCCTTTGATCAGATTTTCCCAATCTGCGAAGCTTAAGCTGGAGTAAAAATAAATGCACCAACCATTGCTCACGAAACCTTCAAAGACTCGATACTAGTTCAATTAGCAGGGGATAACCCTCCTGATATGTTCTCGTATTGGGCAGGCGCAAAAACACAATCACTCATTGATGCCGGTCAAATTGGCACGATTGATGACATGTGGAAATCGGCTGGCTTAGACAGCGTAATTCCAGCTTCTATCGCTAACTCTGCTGCAACATATGGTGGAAAGAAGTATTTAATTCCATTTGATTACCACTATGTGGGCATGTTCTACAACCCTGCAACCCTCAAGAAGGCTGGAATCACTAAGAATCCAACTACTTGGACAGAGCTAATGTCTGCAGCATCAAAGTTAAAGGCAAAAGGAATAACACCTTTTGCCATGGGATCAAAGAATGCATGGCCAGCACAATTCTGGTTCGATTACATTCTTTTGCGTACCGCTGGACCTGACTATCGCGCAAAGTTGATGGCCGGTAAGGCAAGTTACTCAGATCCACAAGTTAAGAATGCATTTGCGCAATGGAAGATTGTTTTGGACAAGGGATACTTCAATACAAGTCCAAATGGAATTGACTGGACAGATGCAGCCGACCAAGTCTCCTCCGGAAAAGCAGCCATGACACTCATGGGTACATGGGTCACTGGCTACTGGGATGGTAAAGGCTTAAAGGCTGGAACCAACTACAACTTCTTCCCATTCCCTGTAATCACAAAGGGTGTGCCACAAGCTTCCCTTGGACCAGTCGATGGTTGGGTTATGGCCACAAAAGGCAAGAATACTGATGGTGCAAAAGCAATTATGAAGTGCTTCGCAGGACCTGAAGCACAAAAGATCATGGCAATGACGCAAGGTGCTCTAGCACCTAACTCAAAGACTGATCTCAGTGGCCAAAATGCAGTCATGCAAGCTGCTGCTAAGCAAGTTGCAGGATCTGCTGCTTTCGTATTCAACTACGACTTAGCAACACCTCCCGCAGCCTCAGCGATTGGACTAGATATGTTTGTCGAGTTTATCGGCAATACAAAATCTGCCACTTCAATCCTAGCAAAGGCACAAGCTAAAATATCGGCAACTTTCAAGAAGTAATTGAAACGTTAGAAGATATTTAGATCAGACGGAGTGGTTCCTGAATAAAATCGGGTTCCACTCCGCTTTCCTAATATCAATACCCTAAATGACGGAGTGAATGGAATGGTTTCTCGGAAGCGATATTGGGCATGGATATTTTTGAGCCTGCCTCTTGCCCTTTATGGGCTTATAGTCGTGGGCCCGACGTTGTATTCATTTTACTTTAGTTTGACGGACTCAAATTTACTGAGCAAAACCCACAACTTTATTGGACTAGCAAATTTTCGGGCACTTTCCAAAGATAGCGATTTTTGGGAAGCTCTACGTAATACCGCTGTTTGGACAATCGCCGGCGTAATAGTTTCATTAATACTTGGATTTATTTTGGCCCTGGGACTAAGTAAAACGCGATTGTGGTCAAGGGCAATTAAATCAATACTTTTCTTGCCGTTAGCATTATCACTTGTTGTTGTTGGATTTATCTGGTTTTGGATCTACCGTTACGACTTTGGTCTAATCAATCTCTTTCTCCGCGCAATTGGTAAAGATTCACTTACTAAAGACTGGTTAGCTGATCCATCGACTGCGCTCATAGCTGTGATTATCGCCTGGGCTTGGCAACAAATTTCTCTTTCAATGATTATCTTTTTAGCTGGACTGACCGCCGTCCCAGTTGACTTAATGGAAGCTGCACAGATGGATGGCGCTAAACCAAGAACGCAGATTCGGCACGTAGTAATACCTAGCTTGGCGCCAGCGATTTCAGTTGTTATTTCATTAGCTCTAATAAACGCGTTAAAGACCTTTGACATCGTGTTTGTCATGACGCAAGGTGGACCCTTTGGGAAAACTAGAACACTAGCCGTCTTGAGCTACCGCGAGGCATTTAGGAGTTATAACTTTGGGTATTCCAGTGCTATCGCAGTGACGCTCTTCATAATGACCGTCATCATCATCGGCAGTTTTATGTATGCCACTAAACGGGCTGGGGCGAACGATGAATAACATGAAGCGTCCATTCTCCAAAAAGAGTAAGTATCCATTTGGAATCTTTATGCTAATTGTCGCAATATTGTATTTAATTCCTGCTTTAGGAGTTTTCCTAACATCATTTAGAACTGACACAGAGATATCTCTCCACGGGATATGGGCAATCTCTGGTCATTTAACAGTAGATAATTACCTTGCGGTTTGGACATCATCGAGTACTAGGATTTATATGCGCAATTCATTTCTCGTTGCGATTCCTGCCACAATAATTTCGGTGATGCTCGGTACCCTAACTGGTTATGTTCTTGCAAAACTTAAACCAAGAGGCACAAGCACTCTCACCCTGTTCTTTGTATCTGGTCTATTTATTCCACCGCAGATATTGCTAATTCCGCTTTTCCAACTTTTCAATAAAGTTCATCTGTATGACACGTTGTGGCCGATGATTATTGTTCACTCTGGATATGGAATTTCGCTATGTACATTAGTTATGAAGAACTTTTTCAAGAATGTGCCTGATGAATTGCTTGAAGCAGCATTGGTTGATGGTGCGAGCGAACCTGGAATCTTAGCCAAAATTGTTATCCCTCTGTCCCGTCCCGCTTTGGGGGCCCTAGCTACGTTGCAGTTCACTTTTATTTGGAACGACTTCTTGTATCCGTTGATTTTGGCGCGCTCAGAGAGCGCTCAAACAGTTATGGTTGGTATTTTGAACATGGCAGGGCAATATTCAACCGCTTATGGAGCTCAAGCAGCACTATCGATTGTTGCAAGTCTTCCAACAATTGTCGTTTTTTTTCTTTTCCAGAAGCAATTTATTGCTGGGCTAACTACAGGAGCGGTGAAAGGGTAACAATGATAAAAGTTGGAATAGTTGGATGCGGTCGGATCTCAGATCTACATGCAAAGGCGTATCTAACCCATAAGGATTCGGCAATTGTCGCAATCTGTGACCCAAGTCAAGAGGTATTAGATTTTAGGGGAGATGCATGGGGCGTCCCAATCAATCGTCGCTTTCAGAAGATAGAGGATCTTCTCGCACTGAGTGACGTGGACATGGTTGATGTGTTAGTGCCGCATAATCTTCATTCTGAGATTGCTAACAAGGTTATTGCGAGTGGAAAAGCGCTTTCGCTGCAAAAACCAATGACAGTAAATTTAGCGGAAGCAGATCAACTAATTGAAGCCGCAAAAAAAGCTGGGACTGTGTTTAAGGTTTTTGAAAACTTTATATTTTTCCCACCTATTGCCTTTGCTAAAAGTCTTGTTGACCAAGGTGAAATCGGAGACTTACTTGGGATCAGAATGAAATCAAATTCAGGGGTGAGTCCTACCGCTTGGCAAATTCCTGCCTCTACGGCAGCTTGGCGACTGGATTTAGAAAAATGCGGAGGTGGCCCGCTCGTATTCGACGACGGCCATCATAAATTTGCTGTTGCTTGGTATTTCATGGGGAAAGTTAAATCTGTTTTTGCCGATATCGGTAATTGGGAAAATTCGGGAATTGATTCTCCTTCTATCGTGTCATGGCGTCACACAAAGGGAGGCATAGGCTCCCTTGAGGTGATTTTTTCACCCGAAATGGAGGTAACAACTAAGTATTATGCCCAAGATGATCAGATAGAGATCACTGGAACCAAAGGCGTCATTTGGGTTACCAAGGGCCACGGGCAACTATTAGATATACCCCCCGTGACGATTTATCGCGATGGAAAAGTGCGACATTTCAATGATATTGATTATGACTGGGGAAGTAGTTTTGTTAAATCCGGCCAACATTTTATTGATGCATTGATGAATGGCACGGATCCCTTGCTTACAGGCGAGCAGGGGCGAGAGGTCTTGGCATTTACGCTTGCCGCCCAAGAGGCAGCAAAACGCGGGGTTCCTGTTAGTCCGAAATAGCGATCTCGAAAGCTGCAGACAAAACTCATTGAGCGTTCAAGGCGTGCTGGGTAAACATTTTCCCAAAATCATCACGCGCGCCCCAAAAATCGTTAATATCGTCGCCTAACTCAAAACTTCGCGTTCCACATGGTGAGAGGCACATAATGAAAACTATTTTGGATGCAATTGGCAATACGCCATTGATAAACATCGAAGGTATTTGGGTAAAGATGGAGTTTATGAATCCATCAGGTTCAATTAAAGCGCGCATTGCTAAGTACATGATTGAACGCGCTGAGGATGAAGGTCTAATTAAACCCGGCGACACCATTGTTGAAGCGAGTAGTGGAAACACTGGAAATGCAATGAGTATGGTTGCAGCAGTTAAGGGTTACAAAATGTTAGTGATTATGCCCGATGGTATGAGTCCAGAGCGCACCGCAATCTCTGAAGCTTTCGGTGCCGAAGTTCATACAATGGGTGATTTCCATGTCAACGATGCTTTAGCAGAGGCCCGTCGGCGCGGAGCATTGCCAGGTTTCTTTGCACCACAACAGTTTGATAATGAGTGGAATGTTCAAGAAAATCGTGAGTGGCTAGGAAAAGAAATTTTAGATCAAATGCCCGTACTGCCCGATTTAGTTATTGGTGGCGTCGGAACTGGCGGAACAATAGTTGGCGTGGGTCAAGCATTTAAGGCCGTAAATCCAAACTGCAAAGTTATCGCTCTTGAACCTTCAGAGTCATGCACAATTTTGTGTGGTGAGGTTTCAAAGCATCTAATCGAGGGTATCGCCGATGGTTTTATTCCCGGCATTGTTTCACGCCATCACCATGAGCTCGACGGCGTCATCGATGTGGGTTCCGAAGAATCAATCGAAGAGATGCGCCGCTTAGCTAGAGTTCACGGTCTATTCGTGGGTCCATCCTCAGGCGCCCACATGATTGCCGCTAAACGACTAAAAGAGCAGTATGGCGTTGACAATGTGGTTACTTTCTTCTGTGACGAGGGCGAAAAGTACATCAATGATTACTGGTTAAATAAGTAATTATCCACAAAGCACGTCACGCTTAAGTTATGGGCTTAATGCGCCAAGAATCATTGGTGCATGAATCACATAGCCGAGGCTTTTGAAAGTATCCGTACATGGTGGTTTGAACTCCACTATTCACACATACAAAAACGTGCACTACTTATTATTGGTGCACTCACCATCGTATTGTCGTCAGTAATTGTTCTGCGCGGTAATAGTCACGAAGTCGTCGCACCCCCAGTAGTTGCAGTTCAAATCGCAGCCCCTGAGATCTTTATCGACGTGACTGGGGCAATAAACAAGCCGGGTGTCTATACCTTGCCCGCAAATTCTCGTGTCATTGATGCCATTAAAGCTGCTGGCGACTCGGCTCCAGGGGCGGATTTGAGCACGATTAATTTAGCGCGCGTTTTGTCTGATGGTGAACAAATTTATGTCGATACAACAGTGAGCAAAAGCGCATCTGCGAGCACCCCGAAAAGCGTGCGTAGTGGACCAATTAATATCAATCG